>JASLGC010000099.1 GCA_030150335.1 Flavobacterium sp. | reverse complement strand
AGTCAGAAATAGTATGTGTAAAACTGCTTAATCCTTTTTCAAAACCGTGTAATATTTTACCAAAGAATGAACTTGGTTTGATGATTTCAATTTTTCCGTATCTCGATGATAACCATGGTACAATTGTGAAGGATACCAATAGGGACAACATCGTTGCTATAATTACGGTAACACAGAATTGCTTAATGATGTTTGGTACTAATCCTGAAGACATGGCAATAGGCAAGAATACTACTACAATTACTAAGGTAATTGCTGTAACTGTAAACCCAATTTCTTTTGCTCCGTCATAAGATGCACGTACTTTGTTTTTCCCCATTTCCATGTGACGGTGGATATTCTCGATTACCACAATGGCATCATCCACCAGAATACCAACTACCAATGATAGGGCAAGTAAACTCAATAGGTTTAACGAGTATCCAAAGATGTATAATCCAAGGAATGTTGCGATTAACGATAATGGGATTGCTACCATTACGATTAAGGCATTTCTAAAACTGTGTAAGAAGAAAAGCATTACAAAGGCAACTAATACAACAGCTAAGAAAAGGTCAAAAATAACGGAGTTTGCCGCTTTCA
This sequence comes from Flavobacterium sp., assembly GCA_030150335.1. GTDB lineage: Bacteria > Bacteroidota > Bacteroidia > Flavobacteriales > Flavobacteriaceae > Flavobacterium. Next base: position 6,280 of record JASLGC010000099.1, on the reverse strand, counting down.
AAGTAAATTGAGAAGTGTCGTTGGCAATGTGTATTTTTAAATCAATATCACTATTGTTGTTTTCTACTTCAGCAATTGTTTTGTGTACAAGCTCACTAATCGTTACTGCATTGGCATCCGATTGTTTGATGATTTGCATTAAAATAGTTGACTTTTGATTTAATCTCGCGATTTTCTCAATCTCTTTAATACCGTCTTGTACATCTGCAATATCGCTTAATCGAATGTCAATTCCTCCTTTAGAAGCAATGACAAGTTCACGCATTTCTTCTACGTTCTTGTATTTTCCTGCTAAACGGATTAAAGTTTGTTTGTCATTCGATTTTACGTTTCCTGTTGGGAAGTCAAGGTTAGATGCTAAAATCATTTGCTGAACAGCAGGTACGTTTAGTCCGTAAGCCTCAATTTTCTTTGGGTCAAGCAACACTTGAATTTGTCTTTCCTCACCACCGATTAGCTCAACTTTAGCAACTCCGTTTACACGAGAGAAGATAGGTTGGATTTTCTTGTCTAATAGGTCATATAACTCCTTTTCGTTGGTATTACTCGTTACACTCAATGTCATAATTGGCAAGTCGCTCAACGAGTATTTTTGAAGAGAAGGTGGGTCTACGTCTTTTGGTAAGTCTTTTAAAATGGCGTTGATTTTACGCTGCGCATCATTTAAAGATAAATCTACATCTGCCTCAGAAGTCAATGCAATCATAACTGTAGATAAGCTTTCAAAAGACATAGCTTCTACTTTCTTTACATTCTCTAAAGAGGCAACGGCATCTTCTATTTTTTTGGTTACGGTGTTTTCTATTTCAGAAGGCGAGGCTCCTGGGTAAACAGTAGCTACCGTAATTACGTTAACTTCAAATTTTGGGATTAATTCATAGCTCAGGTTTTTGTAACTATAAATTCCTCCAAGTATTAAAGCGATAAATAAAACGATAATTATACTTGGTCGCTTTATTGATATTTCTGCTATTTTCATAAGTAAATCCTTTAGGGATGTTATTTGATGATTGTAACAGATGCGTTATCTGTTAAGTTGATTTGTCCTGAAGTGATTACTGTATCTCCTTCTTTTAGTCCGTCTAAAATTTCTACGAAGTCACCGAAGTTTCTACCAGAAACAACTGTTTTTTCGATTGCTTTACCGTCGGCGATTGTGTAGATTAAGTTAGAACTAACACTACCTACGAAAGCATTTCTTGGAACCATTAAGATAGGAGTAGCTTGGTCTTCTTCAGAATCGAAATAAGCAGAACCATACATACCCGCTCTAAGATTAGCGTTGGTGTTGTTTGCAATTAGTAAGTCAACCGGGAAGTTTAATGCTGCATCAGCTTTTGGAGCGATGAATGTTACTTTTCCTTGAAATTCTTGGTTAGACAAAACACTTGCTTTTACTTTAATAATATCTCCCTCTTTTAAGTTTGCGACATGTTGTTCGTCAACATTCACTCTTAATTTCAATTGGCTTACATTCACCAATTCAAATAGGGGAGCTCCAGGGGCAACGAAAGAACCTAATTCAACGTGTTTTTTGTTGATAATTCCGTCTATTGGCGCTTTGATATGTGTGTCGTTGGCAGTAATTCTCGCAGAGTTTAAATTAGCTTCTGCATTTTTTACCATCAATTTTACTTGGTCTAATTGTTGTTTTGTAACTCCACCCGTAGTGAAAGCACTTTCAAAACGCGCTAAATCAGCTTTAGCAGTTGCATAAGCCGCTTCTGCGTTTTGTAATTGTACGTTGATTTGGTCAACGTTAATCAAGGCAAGTGCTTGTCCTTTGCGTACTTTTGCTCCTTCTTCAACTAATAATTTGATTACTCGTCCTGGAGTTTCAGCAGAGATAGTTACTTCTTGGAAAGGGACAAAATTTCCATTTGCTTTATAATTAGCATTGATACTTTCAATTTTAGCTTGCTCTGCGCGTACTGATATAATTGTATTTTTTTCAGCAACAATAGCTGTTTCAGCTTCGTTTTTAGATTTATTGCTTGTCAGTATATAGGCAGTCCCTCCAAGTAATGCGATTACAACTAAGGCTGTGATTATTTTTTTCATAGTATAAGTGATGTATTATTTTTTTAATCAAGTAAAGATTTTAATTCTCCTTGTGCTTTGATTAATTGTATTTCAGATAGTTTGTAGTCTAATATTGATGTTGTAAAATTATTTTCAGCTTGTGTGAAGGCATTTTCAGCATTCAATAAATCTGTCAATGTTGCAAGTCCGTGTTTGTAATTGTTTTGAATATTGCTCAAGATGCTTTTAGCTAAAGCAACATTGTCTTTTTGTATATTAATTGAGATTAATGAGTTTTCAAGAGATTTTTGTGCGTTTTTGAAAGCTAAAGTCAAAGCGTTTTTAGTGTCTTTTAATTGAACATCTACTTTTTCAAGTTCAATTTTGACTTGTCTTACTTTTGCTCTTGTTTCAAAACCATTGAATACCGGAACTTTTAAGCTTAAACCTACCATTGCGTTATTTGTCCAAAATACTCCATCACTTGGTTTACCACCCCAAACGAATTTGTTTCCTGTTCCTAAATAGTTGAATGTTCCGAATGCAGCAAGTGAAGGGTAATAGTCTGCTTGACTTGCTTTTTTCTTGAAGTTTAATAACTCTTTTTGTTTCTCCAATAAGTGAATTTCTGTGCGATTGTCAACTCTATTGTCTGTTAATATGTTTGATTCATTAATAGCAAACGTATCTTCAGCTAAAGAGATATCCTGATTTAAATCCATTCCGATGAAGAACTTCAATGCGTTTTCTTGTAAAGCAACAGCATTGATTATTTGCTGTCTTTGTGCTTTAAGGTTACTCAAACTTACTTTTGTACGGTCAAGGTCAATTTGCGTAGCTAAACCGTTTTTGTGTAAGTCCTCGATGATGTCTTTTATTTTAGTTGTACTTCCAATTGTTGTTTCAAGGGTAGCTAACATTTCTTTGGCTTGAAATACTTGGTAATACGTTGTTGAGACTCTTTCAATGATTTGTTCGTCAGTCAATTCTTTGTTGATGATATAAAAGTCTTTCGCAGTTCTTGCAGCTTTTAATCCCATGAACACAGCTTGGTTAAACAATACTTGTGATACTGTGGCTGTAGCTTGAGAATTCCACTCTAAGTTGACAGGAATCATCTGTGTTTGGTCTCCTAGTGTTAGGGGCATTTTTTGAATAAGTGGATTGTTGACAACGTTAGCCTCTAAATTCAAATGAGGTAATGCATTGGCACGTACTTCTTCAATTTGATATTGGCTGTTTACGATGTCTAAATCTGCCATTTTAGCTTCTGCTTTAAATTCTAAGGCGTGTAAGAGGGCATCTTTAAGTGTTAGCTCTTTAGTTTGTGCAAAAGCAAAAAAACTAAAAAGCAATAGTACAGACGTAAGCGTGTGTCTATTCATTACGGTTTTTATCTTTAATTAAATTTTCAAATTGTTGTAATCCTTTTTCTGTAGCGATACTTCTAATGTGGTATTCTAAATGTTGGTCGTGTAATTCTTGATGGTCGAACTTTTCTAATGGGAAATATTCTATATCGTCAATCGCACAAACGGAAGCTAAGTGGAATCTGGAAACATATTCTATGTCAATACTACTTCTGTAAACTCCTTCTTTTACTCCTTTTTCTAAGTTTCTTTGTATGATGTGCAAGTACTTTTTACGGTGAAAAGCTTTCTGTTTTTCACAAACTTTTGGGTAGTATTTGTTCAATTGATATAAAGAAGCTGATGCGTCAATAGCAAAAATTTTCTCAATGTTTTGATGAGAGAAAACGATTTCCTCAATGGCATTGTGGTTGTTTGCTAAAGTCTGTTCTAATTTTTCTATGAACTTTTGATTTAAGTATCCTAAACTTTTTTCTATGAGTTCAGGCTTAGAACTGTAAAATTGATAGATTGTTTTTTTAGATATAGATAACTCGGATGCGATATCATCCATTGTTACAGTCTTATATCCTTGCGCTAAAAACATTTCTGTAGCCTTTAATAAAATTTCAGATTCCATAAGTTTTTGATTTATGGCGGCAAATATAACAAGGAAACGATTTGAGTTTCATAGTTTCCTTGTGATTAAGAAAACTTTAACTTAATAGAAAGTTTCCACGATTACAATGAATAATCCTCGGTTAGGCGATATACTTAAAAAAAACGCGTATTTTTACGCAAAATTTTTAGTGAAATGCAATCAATCGTTAAATACAAAGAGCAAATTTCTGCTTTTATAGAGTCTATTTCTTTGGATAGATCGCCTAAGGATTTATACGATCCTATCTCATATATTTTATCTCTTGGAGGAAAACAAATACGTCCGGTATTGACATTAATGTCTGCTGAAGTTTTTGGAATTGAGGCAGAGAAGGCGATTCATGCTGCAACAGCAATTGAATTATTCCATAACTTTTCATTGATGCACGATGATATTATGGATGATGCATCTTTGCGTCGTGGACATGCTACAGTACATGAGAAATGGGATGTGAATACAGCTATTTTATCAGGAGATGCTATGCTAATCTTGGCATATCAGTATTTTGAGGAATATGAGCCAACTACATTTAGAGATTTAGCTAAGTTGTTTAGCAAAACGGCAATTGAAGTATGTGAAGGACAACAATGGGATATTTGTTTTGAAAATAGAAACGATGTTCAGATTCCTGAATACTTAAAAATGATTGAGTTTAAAACGGCTGTTTTAGTTGGAGCTGCATTAAAAATGGGGGCAATCGTTGCGAAAACAAGTGAGAAAAATGCGAATGATATCTACGATTTCGGATTGAACTTGGGTATTGCTTTCCAATTACAAGATGATTTCTTAGACGCTTTTGGAGATGAGGCTACTTTTGGGAAAACAATTGGTGGTGATATTCTTGAGAACAAGAAAACGTATTTGTATTTGAAAGCGTTAATCAATGCGAATGCTGAACAAAAGCAAGAGTTGATTACATTCTTCTCTACTACAGAAGGGAATGACGCTGAAAAAGTTAAAAGAGTAAAAGAATTATTTGTGGAAACTGCTTCTGCAACAGATTCTCAAGCTTTAATTAAAGAGTACACAGAGAAAGCTCTTTCTATTTTGGAAGCAATGGACATTCCTGCTGATAAAAAAGAAGTATTGCGTGTATTCAGCAATGAATTAATGAATAGAAGAGTTTAAATAAAATCGCTATGTTACAAGCTGTAGAATATTTAGAACAACGAATGAGTGAAACAGATTTTTTTGAAGACTTGGTTAAGCAAGTTCAAAAAGATTTTCAAACGGCTGTTGATACAAGTATTGTTTTTACGGCAAAGACGCCAACTGAGTTAGTTGCTCAGGTTGTCAATGAGTTGCATAGAGTTATAACTTCGACATCTGTTTCAAAATTTTCAAACCTATTATATAGAGTTGATGTGCCTGAAGCAGATGTCAAAGCTATTAAAAGTCAAGATATCGAAGAGTATCTTGAACGTATTACTTTCTTGCTCTTGAAAAGAGAGTTTCAAAAGGTTTACATTAGAAATACATTCTAACAAACGGCATGTAAGCTCCTCCGTAAACCATATCTTTTTCTTTATAAAGAACATTGTATCGGATTCCTACTGTAACAGGTCCGCTACTATATCCTATTCCTAAAAATAAGGCTGTATTCCAAAAGTTATCGGAGTTCTTTTCTCCATTGTGATAAGTATAATTATTGTTGACTCTTAGTTGCTCTAATTCTGCTGAAAGCTGTAATTGAGGAATTGGATTAGACAGAGCGATTAAACTTCCCCCATATAACCACGAATCATATTCTTTTATTGAAGAATAATAGTACCCTCTATCCTTGCTTTTAATATAGCTTCCTTGAAGGCCTACACCAGCGCTAAAGTATTCATTTACTTGGTAAATAGCACTTGGAGCTACCATGATATCGGTATATCCGCTACCGAATCCAATACCTAAACCTCCACCAAATTTCCAATTTTTATTAAAATCGTGATTTTTGGTATTATTTTTGGATTCTTGTGCAAGAATAGAAGTGGAGGTATTTAAAAAAAACGATATTGATATAAAAATCAATAAATAGTTGACATTAAATATTTTCATTTCAATTTTGTAGATTAATTATGAGATAAAAATAAGTAAAAACTTAGAGTATTCTCATAAAGAGTTGTATTTTTGTATGTATAATATTTAAACAAAAGGTCTTTAGACGAAATTATGGATAGATATTCCTTTTTAAATGCGGCGCACACTGCATTTTTTGCTGAGTTATATGATCAATATTTAGAAAGTCCTGATAGTGTTGAGC
>JASLGC010000088.1 GCA_030150335.1 Flavobacterium sp. | reverse complement strand
TTATATGCCTCCATAATCATCACTTGTGTTTCTATAGGTGAATCATACCAGAACCATCCTGGTTTATTCTCTTTCCAATACATTCCCATTTCGTCAGAATCAACTGCTAACTCCATGATACTCTTCATTGCCAAAGCAGCCATTTTATCCTTTCCATAACGCTTAGCAACTACAGCTCTCATTGCCTTGCTATATAAACCAACATCAAGTTTACCTTCTTCTAAATTCTTTAAGTAATACTTAAACATAGAACCATATTTCTCTTTGATTCCAAAGTCATCCTTAAAGAAACTTCTTACATACAAGTAATGTGTATTTATCGGTTTATTTGTCGCCTTAGTATCTTTTATAAGTTCATTGTAGTTTTTAAACTGCTCTTCATCTACATACTGAATCGCCTTATCTAACATTGCTTTATAAGAAACACCAATGTCCTCTTTCAACATACCCATCTTCTTCAAATTACCAAATCCTTCAACGATAGATTGTGTAATGTATAAATTAGAGTTACTTCCTCCAAACCATGGGAAACCACCATCAGCATTCTGCATCTCAAGCAATTTCTCAAAAGACTCAGTACGCTCTTGTTGCATTTTATTCAAGTCAAACAACAAAGCAATACGCTTCATTTGTTCTTCTTCACTCTCTGCTTGTCTCAACCAAGGAGTTTCCTCAATTAAGATGCTTCTCAACTCTTCATTTTTCTCCAAGCGAGAGACTAACTCCCCTTTTGAATTCCAATTATCAAACACACTCTTAATACGTGGATTGCTGTTCATGATAGACGTAGAAACTACATTTCCATAAAACTTATTAAACACTCCATTTGCATTTGATGAGTTGTATTCTCTCAATGATGGAAGTGCAAATACCGCATTCCACATTGGGTTAGTTGTCATTTCAAACGTCAATAAGAAGTTGTCCATTGTTGATGATTTCCCTTCTTTCAACTTATCTAACGTAAAGAACTTGTTTTGTCCTTCCTTCACATAGATAGGCATTGTTTCAGTTACCATCATTCTATTTGAAAGAATAGGCAATGCCGATTCCTCACCATCGCTAAAGTCACCTGCTTTTGCAACCACGCGATATACTACTGCTTGAATACCATTAGGCACTTTTACAGTCCACGAGCTAACAGCTGACTCTCCTTTACCAATAGCAATTGCCTTTACCTTGTCGTTATTAGCAAAAGAAGCGTCGATAGGCTCCATCGTAAAAGCGTCAAACAACAATAAAGCTACTGTTCCATTAACTTCCTTATCAGAAAGGTTAGTTGTCTTATTAGAAATTATCACTTCATCTCCTTGACGTAAGAACCTTGGCATATTTGGAACAACCATTAAGTCTTTCTGTGTACGTACTTTCATCTCAATGTAACCTGTACGCAAATCTTTGCTATGTGCCAAAGCCATAAACTTCCATTGTGTTAACGCTTCAGGCATTGTAAACTCTAACTTGATATTACCATCCTTATCCGTTCTTAACTGAGGATAGAAAAATGCTGTCTCATTCAGATTAGTTCTTGCTTCCACATTCCCTAATTCTGCCAAAGCACCTTCTTTTGTTGTAATCAGTATTACGCCATTAGCCCCTTTCACTCCATATAAAGCCGTTGCCTCATCTGGAGATAGCACTTTCATATCAACTATGTTTTTTCTATCTACTTCTACACCTTCTTCTGCAGGTACTCCATCTACAATTTTCAATGGCTCATTAGTAGCGCCTCCTGCATTTCCAATTGATACTGAACTCTTTCCACGTACGCGTTGTGTACTTGGAGCAGCCATAACAGCACTTTCCTCAAGCACATAAGTTGCATCCGCATTTGTAGCCATCGCTCTATACATCATACGTTGCGTATTTTCGAATGCTATATTGAAAGTTTCTAACGTAATTGGCATACCAAAATATACCGTTTCATAACTAAAGTAGTTTCCTACAGCATTACTTGTGTATGCTGTATTGTTAAACGCATTTCGGAAGTTGAATCTATCGTTATTATTATAGTATTTCTTTCTCTTGTAAAAAGAAGAAGAAAACGAATTAGAAACAAACTCATCTAAAGAAGCATCATACATTCCTGCCAATACTTCCGCCATCACCTTGTCTTTATCCATTCCGGAAATAGTTAGTGTCCACGATTCTTTTTGACCTGGATTCAACTTATCTCTAAATGAACCAACCTCTATATTGAGTTTACCTATTTCGTTATTAACGCTAATTGCCTTTTTATGCTCTTGGTAAAAGTTGTGTTTCACTGCTGAGAAGTACACCGAAATAGTATTCTCATCTTTTACAGGCACTTCAAACTTCACAGGTTTCTTCCCTACTTTCAATGTTTTTTGTGTAACAACATTTTCTTTCGAAATCACAGAAACAACTACAATCGTGTTTTCTTCTCCTGACTGCAAAGTATAAGTTACATTATCTCCTACTTTGTAAATGCCGTCTCCACCTTGTACATCAAGTAAATCATATACCTGACGATGTTTCTCTTTTGTATTGACAACATTGATTAGTTGGTCCACATTAATTTTCTCACCATCCTTGTCATATACAAAACCTTTGACGATGTATGCTCCACTTGCCAATTTATCAGCCTCTGTCCAAGTAAGCTCTTTTGCTTCTGCAGTATCAAAACTTGCTTTAAAAACTTGTGTACCTTCTTTCCAAGTAGATTTATCTAATTCTTTTGCATAAGGCAAATAAGGAAATACCTTTACAAACTCATCATACGAATAAGCCTCATCATTGTTTACAGAGACTACCCCCATATTCAACATACGCTGTGGATATGGTGCTTTCAACTCATAAATAGTAACTTCTCCCTTCGCTGGATAATCAACACCATTCAGGTTTGTTGTATTTAGTTTGATTGTTTCTAAGTCAGCAGCAGTAACATTAGCCTTAACTTTTAAATCAAGCAATACTCCTCTGTCTCCAACAGTAACAGAAGTTGACTCTGTATGTGTTTCTCCATTGATATCCGTTACCTCAACATCTACTACATAGCGATACGTACGTGGATTATCCTTGTCTTTTTTCTCATTAGCAGGAATAGCTGTAAAGTCGATAACAAACTTACCATCTTTATCTGTTACCGTTTCCCCTTGCGTAATCTGTTCTGGTTTTTCATAATGAATAAACATACGTCTATACCAAGATAGGTAAGGCCATAAAGTAGCGCGCGTAACCTTATACGTTACTTTTGCCTTGTCTATATTTGCACCAGAAAAAGCAACAGCACTTCCCTTAACAGATACTTTTTCATTTAACTGAAAACTCTCTGTTACCTTATCCATTGCTACCTCAAACTTGGGACGTTTGTATTCTTCTACTTTAAACATTTTTGAACTACCCACATCTTTTACTCTGATATAGAAGTTTCCTAACTTACCAGAAGCAGGTAAAGCAAATGAACCTTGTATTGACCCAAACTCATTTGAAAGCACTTCAACACTGTTGATTACTTCATTGTTTGGATTAGTCAATTCAATCGTGTACTTTTTATTAGCCGATACTGTCTCCGTAAGCCCTTTAATTTCAGTTAAGATTGCCTTAAAGTAAACAGTTTGCCCCGGTCTATAAATACCTCGGTCTGTAAACAATTTACTTGAAATCATCTCTACGTTCGAGTCATTGTATTTATCTCGTCTTGAATCGTAATAATAATAATTTCTATAAAACACATCTTCTCCCTCAATAGAATAAATACGCTGAGCGGACTTCATATCAAGAGCAAGTATATGTTCTCCTTTTGAATCTGTAGTAATTACTGTTTCCCAATAATTTTTATCACTTCTATTAGATATGTTGTTAGATATGTGAATACGTTTATAGGCTAATGGCTCTCCTGTAGCACGATTATAAGCACGAAGTTTATTTTCTCCTAATATAATTGCATTAGAAGAAACACCTACTTCTATGTAACTCACTACATCTTTCTCTTTTTCTAATTTATCAAAAGGAGCTGTACTTACCATAATAGCATAACGCCCCATTTGAAATGGTTTTAATGCGATACGCGTATTATGCACTTTATTATCATCATACTTCTTAACATCTACAGTATAGCTATCAACTACTTTGTCTTTTGTAGAAATGTATTGATACCCCTCTTTTTCATGTACATCGTATTTAAACTCGTAATTTGCTATAGATGCCGTTATCTTAACAATCTGTACATATATTTTATCTGTATTTTTATAACTAATGCTTAAAGGAGCTTTCTCATTAACATCAAGCATCTGAATCGTTGAAACACTCAAATCTGGATTAGTCACGAGCTTTTGATAATCTGTAAACATCTTCAATTCACTCTTATTTGCTGACAGAGAGAATAGTCTTAATGCCTTTTGAGCGTAAGCAATAACCTCTTTCCCCTCTACTTTAAAATCAGAGTTTTCATTTGTCTGTTCAAATTGTCTGTACAAAAATTGCAGATACGCCTTTGATAAATCAAGATTCAACGGATAATCTTTAAGCAATTGTTTATACTTTTCATTTTTATCAGCTGCAGTCCAATCATGTCTAAAGTCTAATTCAAACAAAGCTGTGTAAACAACTAAATCAACGTTCTTGCGATTAGCTACTTCTCTCTTAACCTCATCAATCAATTTATAAGCTTGGTCCTTTTTAAGCTCTTGCTCTACTTGAGGAACGAAGCTATATATGCTATTCAACAATACAGAAGCATAATCTAAACGCACTGCCTCATACAAGGTATAATTAGAGAAGTCCACCTTGTTATCCTTGTCATAAACAAACAGGTCTTTCCAATCTTTCACTAATACTGTTGGGTCCTTTTTCAAAACAGCCAATGCACTTGTGTAATATTTATCAACGCGTTGCTCCAATTGACTTAATGTCATAAATCGAATATCGGTAGCATTATCCGTTTCCTGCTCTGTTCTATTTCTAAATTTGTACGAGTTTTCGCTTTTATAGATGTTATATAACTGCCCTTGATAAGCATCAAGCATTGCAGCATAAATCCCCGTAGCAGTTTTGCGTTCTTTTTCAAATAACTGAAAAACTTCATTTACATTAAACTCACTATCATCTTTAGTGGTTACATCAATCTTAGCTTGATAAAAAAGAGCTTTTAAAACACTTGGATAATCTTTTTCTTTCCGAGATAAATCAAGAACTTCTTTAACTTCTGGAGCAAGACTCTTGACTTCATAGCCTTGTTCTTTTTCAGCAATACTCTCCCATAGCGCCTTTATTTTAGGATTAGGCGACTGCCCAAACCCCACTATTGGAGCGAGTATCATTAAAAATATATTCATTTTTCTCATAATCTAATTTCTTTTATATAAAAATAAGCCTTTATCTATATAGTATCCTACTATCTATAAACAAAAAAAGAGACGCTATAGTATAGCGCCTCCTTTAAAAAAATAAAATATAAATAATAGATTCACATTTTTGAGTAGGCATTATAACTCTAACAATTCAATCCTACCAGTTTCAATATCATAGTAAGCACCTATGATAGCAATCTTATTTCCTTCTACAAGTCTTGCCAGAGAAGGACTCTTTGTTGGTAAATCACGTACCACACTTTTTACATTTTCTCTTGATACAACCTCTGCTAATTCTTTATCACTTAATTCAAAATCCTCCGTACTATCTTTTACTTTTTCGACAATAGGGTGTATTCTTTCTAAGATAGAATCAAGTTTACCAAGACTTACTTGTTTACAAGCTCCTGAAACAGCTCCACAATGACTATGTCCTAAAACAACGATAAGTGTTGTTCCTGCTAAATTACAAGCGTACTCCAGACTTCCAATTACCTCATCTGTCAATACATTTCCAGCTACGCGAATACTAAATAAATCTCCAATGCCTTGGTCAAATATATATTCTAACGGTACTCTACTATCCATACAACTCAAAATGGCTGTATGTGGATACTGTCCATCTTTGGTTACTTCAACTTCATTTAGTAAATCGCGATTCAGTCGAACATTATTTACAAAACGATTATTTCCCTCAACCAATAATTGTAAACTTTGTTGATACGATGCTGTACTGTTAAGCATATGCTCCGTAGAAGCAATTGACACTTGCCCAACTCCAATCATCGGAATCATTATCATCAATAAGACACTATATGTTTTTTTAAAACGATTAACTAATAGTTTACTAATACAAGTTGTCAGAATAGGTAAATCGCAATTGTTTTTTATTTTAAACATAAATCTCTTTAAGATTGAATCACAGAACTTCTTCCCTGAACCAAGGTTTTATAATGGCAAATATATTTTTTATCTCATTGATAGCAGTCGTAGAAAACTCACTAAACATGTACAAAAAAACAGAAACAAGTAGTTGTTTTCAATCCTTTTTAGAGAGATATTTTACAAACTTCTCTCATTGAGAAATACAATATTGTCAAAAATTTATTTAAATCAATGAGATTATAAATTAATTTTAAAATAACACCAACAATATGAAGTTTTACACACCAAATATCCTTAAACATGATACAAAAATAAAAAACAAGACTCTTTTCTTTACTTTAATTTATAATTTTACACTATTCTTTTGATTTAATTCAAAATCAATAAATTATGAAAAGAAAAATACTTTTATTACTTATAGTTTTAGTGAATGCCTTTAGTGCTTTTTCACAAGAAAATGAAGTGCATTTCCCCTACTTCCTATCATTACAAGAAGGAAATACAGCTCCTCCTGGGCTTTACTTACCTCAGCCAGAAAAAAACAATGCAAAGTTTACTACAGGAGGATTGGAATTAACTAAAGCAAATCAATTTCAATTTGGGGCTATTTTAATGAAAGACATGGCTTTTAACTCCGACAATGGAATTGAGATAAACTTCGAATTTAATATTTATGATGGTACAAAAGAAGGAACAGATGGTATTATTATGTTCTTATATGATGGTGAAGTAAAAGACAAGGAAATGTTCATGGGAGCTACTGGTCGCTCTATGGGATATATGTTTAACCGTGCAAGTGAAGCAAAAAAAAACAATCGCCAAAAAGGGATGCCTGGTGCATACTTAGGAGTTGCTTTAAATGTAACAGGAAACTTTAAATCAAAACACTTTAGTGATGACGTTAGAATTAATGGTATTGACTATACTTGGCCAAATACAAATTCAATACAAGGTGCAAACCACGTTACCTTAAGAGGAGCTGAATTAAAATTACCTGATTCAGACCCAATGCAAGGTTATCGCGGGTATCCTGTTTTAAAAACGGTTAGTACCGTAAAAACAAATACACAAACAAACGGTAGTGCGGAATTGACAGACGATGGTACCTATTCTTTTGGTCCAAGTTTTTCAAAATCTACCTCTATTGATCTCCGTAATGGTGGTATTGCTCAAAATGAAAATGACCCGAAATTTAGAAAGGCTTTTATTAGTTTAGTTCCAAATCCAGAAGGTGGCTTTAATGTAACTGTGAAAATACAACATGGAAAAAAAATCTGTGAAATTATAAAAAATTATCACTATAAAACAAAACTGACATATTTTGAAAATGCCGAATCTAAAAATGGAGATTACAGCTCAGTTAACCCTACTGAAACAGGAGCACCTGTCAAAATGACAATAGATACAAAGGTTCCTAAATCATTTAAAGTTGGTTTTGCAGGTATTACTGGAGGAAGAACAAGTGTCCACATGATTAGAAACTTACTTATTTCTCTTCCTTACTCAGCAGAAGCAGCCGATGTTAATTTAGATGCTTGTGATAACTCAACTACAATATTTACCCCTTATGAGGGAGATATTGCTTATGGTGGACACATATTAAAGCCTACTGCGAGCAAAGATAATATTGATTTTAATTCCTTTCAATTTATAAAATTAGATGGAACAAAGACACCTGACCCTTATAACTATACAGATAACTATGGAATTTGGAAATACAACCCTACAACAGGTGAAATATCCTTTAAGCCAACTAATGCTTTTAAAAACACAAATGCAGCAGTAAGATATAGTTTCAAAGGGAAAGGAGGAGGTAGCGGAGAACCTTATAACGATGAAAGATATCGTTCTAATCCTGCACTAATAACACTCTCTTCAAAAGAATGTCCGGTTTACGTAAATCCAAGTATTAGAGTAAAAACAAACAAATAATAAACTTATAGAATAACAAAGGGCTCCTAATCGGAGCCCTTTATTTATTTATTTCTACTTTTAATTCACTGTTCGCTTTGGTCCTTTTGCTTCAGGCCATTCTTGGCGTTCTCCTTTTGCATTCATCGGTAAAACAATCTTATCTCTATTTACCAATTCTTCTTCCTCACTTGCCTTATACGCTAAGATAGCAATTAGAATAGCATTGTTCTGCACATCATCATAAACTATCTTATCTGCCGTATCTCTTGTTGTGTGCCAAGTATATCCACCATACCCCCAACTAAGTGAGCTCAACATAAATCCTGGAATATCTTTACTCACAAAAGATACATGGTCAGAACCTCCTCCAGATGGAGAACCCGGAAAATAAGTTTTAATTTCACTCTTGTATTTTGCAGGTACTGCATGTAACCAATCTGTCAAATATTGGTAAGAGTTTAAAAACCCTTGTCCTGAAATATTTGCTACACGACCTGTTCCATTATCTTGGTTAAATACCACTTGAATTTTATTGTGTAACTCTGGGTGGTCTGCTACAAAAGCACGAGAACCATTTAACCCTTGCTCCTCACTACCCCAGTTTCCAATTAAAATAGTACGCTTTGGATTAGGTAAAATCTTTTTTAAGATACGCGTAGCTTCCATCATCGTGATAATTCCTGTACCATTGTCAGTAGCTCCTGTACCACCATCCCAACTATCTAAGTGTGCTGATAAGATTACGTACTCATCTGCTTTCTCTCCACCTTTTAATTCTGCGATAGTATTATATGTTTTTGCAGTTCCCAAATCTTTAGACTGTGCATTCACATTAATCTTTGGTGCTTTCCCATTCTCCGCTAAGCGATATAGCAAACCATAGTCTTCTACAGACAAATCAATCGTAGGAACTTTTGTAGTCTCTGCTCCAAAAATTCTATTCGCTCCCATGATACCAGTCCAAAATGACATTACGATACCTGCTGCTCCTGCATCCTCCAAAACCTTAGGTAATTCTTTTGCAGAATATCCTGTATTAGCAATTCGTTTATTCCAATCTTGAGCATCTGTCATGCGTTGGTTCTTCATCTTGTCATAAGACTCCGCAGTAGCATATTCTTTCCATTGATAATCCGGTCTTCCTGAAAATTGGTGTTGAGAAATCATAACATACTTCCCTTTTACAGTAGGTAGCCAAGCTTCAAACTCCGCTTTGCTCTTAGCATCTACTAAAACAATTACTTCTCCTTCTACTCCATTTTTCTTAGTAGCAGGACTCCAAGCTAATTGTGTTCCCTCTAACGATTTGATGCGTGGTGATGTCATCGTAATCTGAGTTGTCCCTCTTTCCCAAGCTTTCCATGTTCCGTATGCCTCATTGCGAGCCTCAAGCCCCATTGCTTGATATTGACTCACAACCCAATTATGTGCTTGCATCATTTGTGGTGTTCCAACCAAACGAGGTCCTATTACATCCATCAATTCAAAAGCGTAGTTCTTTAATTGTGAATTTTCTGTTCCCTCTTTCACGATAGCATCTACTATCGGGTCCGCTTTTTGAGCAGATGTCATAACACTTGTCATCAGTGCAATACCAAGAACACTATGCTTCACCACAGTATTCAAGTTTAAATTAATTCTCATAGTTGTTTGATATATTAGTTTGATGTGGGCAAAATACATATTTACCCCAAGGTGTACAACCCTTTTTATTTCTATATTGACAATTAAATACAATGAAAATTATTGCCTTAACAAAACACAACGCTTTTTTTTATTAATTACGTGATTTCACCACTTTACTTCACACCACCACTTTCTTATTAAAAAGCTATTATTCAATCCGAAGATAATTCTGAAACTCTTTGCTATTTTATTTTTCATTGCTCTTTTTCCTTAGCAACGTGAATACCGAAAAACCGTATTATTTAGGAGATTATCAAATATTTACATCTGAGCTTCTATCGCAAATAGAAGCTGTACCTTTGCCCAGAATTTTTAATAAGAAACGTTTAAAACAATGAAAAACCTGAAAGGTATCTTTTTCGCATTAATTTCTTCTGGTACATTTGGTTTGGTGCCTTTGTTCTCCTTGCCGTTAATTGTACCCGAATTGCGACCAGAAGGGGTGGCAGCTATCGGCATACCAACCATCCTTTTTTACAGATTTTTATTTTCTTCTGCCACTATGGGTGCCGTATGTGTATATAAGAAAACAAGTTTAAAAATATCTATTAAAGATTTAGCAGTCGTCTTTTTCTTGGCGTTATTATATGCCGCAACAGCCAAGTTTATTGTGGACTCCTATGAATATATCGCCAGTGGATTAGCAACCACCGTTCACTTCCTATACCCCATCTTTGTGAGTATTGTGATGATTATCTTCTACAAGGAAAAGAAATCTGTAGTCTTACTAATTGCCTCTTTGCTATCTCTGTTGGGAGTTGGAATGATGTGCTGGCACGGAGAACCCTCTCCGGCGTTATTTAAAGGACTTATCTTAGCTGCAATAACCATTTTCACCTACGGGCTATACATCGTTGGTTTAAACAAGTCGAGAATATCAGACATGAACTTTGACTCCCTTACTTTCTACGTATTGCTTATGGGATGCTTAATCTTCTTATTCTATTGTTTGGTAACAACTGGTATAGAACCAATCACTTTAAAGGAAGATTGGATGAACTTAATTTTGTTAGGTTTCTTTGCAACATTTATCTCTGACTTGTGTTTAGTATTAGCCGTAAAACACGCGGGGTCAACAATCACTTCTATCTTGGGTTCTATGGAACCTGTAGTTGCTGTGTTAGTAGGAACATTGTTCTTTGCAGAACATTTCGACTTTATCTCAGGTATTGGGTTAATGTTTGTGTTACTTTCCGTTACACTGGTTATCGTTTTTAATAAAAAGCCTACCTAAGGC
>JASLGC010000065.1 GCA_030150335.1 Flavobacterium sp. | reverse complement strand
TGCTCCGTAAATCTTTTTAGCTACTTGTTCTATTTTTAAAGCGATAGTATCTTCGTCCTTATAAGGGAACGATAGCTTATTACTTGGATTGCTTGCAATAGTATTTACTACAACATGGGCAAGTTCTTTTGCGCCTTCGCCTCCTTCTACAAAGGCATTGTTTAGGGCAAAACCAATATTGTTGTCTTTACAGTATCGTTCTACAATTGCTATTTCTTCTGCATCATCTGTAGCGTACTTATTAAAAGCAACAACAATACTTTGTCCGAAAGAACGGATGTTTTCAACGTGTTTAGCTAAGTTTTCTAATCCTTTTCGTATTCCTTCTGTATGCTTTTCTTTTATTTGTTCAATTGCAATTCCACCGTGCATCTTCAATCCTTGTGCTGTTGCTACTACAACGGTTAGTTTTGGTTGTAAACCTGATTTTCTGCACTTGATATCAAAGAATTTCTCTGCTCCTAAGTCTGCTCCAAATCCTGCTTCTGTGATAACATAGTCACCGTAACTCATTGCCATTTTTGTTGCAAGTACTGAGTTGCAACCATGTGCGATATTTGCAAACGGTCCTCCGTGTATAAAAGCTGCAGTGTTTTCTGTTGTTTGTACTAAGTTAGGATTTAAGGCATCTTTCAGTAAAACGGTTATTGCTCCTGCTACACCGAGGTCTTTGACTGTAAACATTGTTCCATCATAGCGATACCCTAAAAGGATGTTTTCTATTCTTCTTCTTAAATCATCAATATCTGTAGCTAAACAAAGGATTGCCATAATTTCAGAAGCAGGGGTAATGTCAAATCCTGTTTCTTGTGGTACTCCATTTGCATTTCCTCTTAAGCCTGATACCATATAGCGTAAACTACGGTCGTTTACATCTAAAACTCGTTTCCAAAGAATTTCTTTAATGCCATTTTCAGAGGCTCTGTTTTGATAGATGTAGTTGTCAAATAAAGCACTAATTGTATTGTGTGCAGATGTTATTGCATGAAAATCTCCTGTAAAGTGTAGGTTGATATTCTCCATAGGAAGTACTTGTGCATATCCACCTCCAGCAGCACCACCTTTCATTCCAAAACAAGGACCTAATGAAGGTTCGCGTAGAGCAACAATAGCATTTTTGCCTATTTTGTTTAAGCCTAATGCTAATCCAATAGATACAGTTGTTTTGCCAATACCTGCTTTCGTTGGAGTAATTGATGTAACTAAGATAAGGTTTGAATTGTTTATCTTCTCTGTATTAAGCGCATCAAGGGGAACTTTAGCCATGTGTTTACCATACGGAATTAGTATTTCTTGGTCTACACCAATGTTTTGAGCAATGTCTTGTACTTTTTCAAGCTTACACTCGCGTGCAATTTCAATATCTGTTTTCATTTTAATAATTGTGTGTTGTTATTGTAGTAAAGGTAAAATATTTGTTTGTAATTGCCTTTAGACTTTGTGTTTTCAATAAATATTGTTTGTATTGATTAATTGAATATGACAATGTTATGATATTAACAGCTTCTGGATAAAAATGGTTTATATAATGAGTCGTTTTATTATTTTTTGTATATAAATATTTAAGTTTATATTTACACCTTTAATATTTATTAGATTATTAAGTATGAAGACTGAAGCGCAATTAAAAGAAAGAAGTGGTAACAAATGTGAATTATGTGAGGCTACTGGGCACTTGAATGTTTATGATGTTCCACCTGCAGCAGCTAACGAAGCGGATAAAGAGGTTTATATTTGTGATACTTGTTTGGCTCAAATTGATAAAAAACAAGAATTAGATTCTAATCACTGGCAATGTTTAACTACTTCTATGTGGAGTGAGTTTCCAGCGGTTCAGGTTGTTGCTTGGCGTATGCTTAACCGTTTTCGCAATGAAAGTTGGGCAGCTGACAGCTTAGATATGATGTATTTAGATGACGAATTATTAGAGTTTGCTAAATTGAGCGGAGACCATACTGGTGATGGTTCAGTTGAATTGCACAAAGACTGTAATGGTAATATTTTAGTAGGAGGAGATACTGTTACATTAATTAAAGACCTTGATGTAAAGGGATCTACAATTAATGCTAAAATTGGTACTGCTGTTAGAAATATTAGATTAGTTCATGATAATATTGAACAAATTGAAGGAAAAGTAGATGGACAAACAATCGTTATTTTAACGAAGTTTGTAAAGAAACAAGCTTAATATTGAGTTTTGTATATTATAGTAAAATAGGCTTTATGGATTTTCTGTAAAGCCTATTTTAGTTTTAGCCAGATAGGAAGACTAAACTCTTGTAGTAAATGAGCAAGTTTGAACGCTTTGTAGTTTTCTTTTGTAAGCCATTTTACTTCTTCTATTTCAGCACTTGCTTTTATGTTTGAATCAGTAAGAATGACGTGAAAGATAGTTGCGCTAACTATTGTATTAGATTCATTTACCGCCATTGTCTGGTGCGTTCCAAGTAATGTCGCATTTGTTTCTGTAATTTGAACTTGCAATTCTTCCTCTAATTCACGCATTAATGTTTCTATAGGTTGTTCGCCTATTTCAATTTTTCCACCAGCCATCATGTAGTATTGTGAACCTTTTTTTCTTACTGTAAGCATGCGGTTATTATTGTCTGTAATTAATGCAGATGCTAAGTGAATAGTGGTGAGTGTTGTCATGTTTTATATTGTTTTGGGTAATGCTATAGATTGAGCAAAGATAATTACTTATCATTGAATAGTTAAAATTGTAGTGGTATATTGATTCTTATAAAGTAATCATATTTGTGATTTTTATTGATATAATGTTATTTTAGTGAGTTTATTTGAAAGTATTACTTTAAAAGAGTACTTTTATGGCCTGAAAAAGTAACTCTTTCTATTATAAAAAAAACATTAATATTGTTTAGAATATTGTTTTTTGTAAAAAAAAATATTTTATCTTTATTGATTATATGTAATTACCTAATTAGAAGGGTATCAAGTTACTATTATTTATTTTTTAATTAAAAAAACTGTAAGCCTAGTAATACGGCAAAAATGAACAACACAATGGTAAAACAAGAATTTACTGCGTTATTTAAGGGGTATAAAATACCTAATGAATTAAAAAGTTTAATGGAATTTCAGTTGTCTGAAGCAATTCCATCATATTATTCTAATGCACTTTATTTAATAGATGAAGAACCAGGCATTATTGAAACTTTTTCAGAAGATGAAGAATTTGTAAATTCTTTTATTCCTTTTGCAGAGGCTAATAGTACAGGAAGTATATTTACTTTCTGGGTAAGAAATGAAAAAGAAAGTTTAGATGAGTGTCCAATTGTCGTTTTTGGAGATGAAGGTGGAGTTTTTATCGCATCTAAAAATTTGAAAGAGCTATTGCAAATTGCAGCTTATGATGTAGAACCTGTGGTTTTTGACGAAGAGTTTTATTTTTCTGATAAAGAAGAATTAATTGAAGAAGGCGAATATAACAGTGCGGAATTCAATAAAGAATATTTAGATTGGTTGCGTAGTGAAGCTAAGCTTAAACCAATTTTAACGATTGAAGACGTAGATACAGTAATTAATAATGCTCAAAGTTTATTGGAATCTGATTTGTCAGAGTTTCTTAAGAAATACGAGAATTAATTATTTTATAAAAGAAATTAAAAGAGAGCTGTAGCTCTCTTTTTTTGTTTGTATCATTCCAATTCTTACTATTATAAGGAATAGACTTTCCATCATTGTAGGTTTCGCAAAAAGTTGGCTTTAATACAAAGTACTTTTTTATAAGTTTGATAGAATTGCTGTTATATTGTATAGAAATATTTTATATTGCGTTAAAAATTTTAACGTATGGAATTTAATAATTTTGAAACAAAAAATGTGATAATGGAAAAGCCAAATAACTACATGGCATTGTCTATTGTTTCGACGATATTAAGCGTTTGCTCAATATGGTGTTTGGGGTTGATATTAGGTATTATTGCTATCGTGATGTCAAGTCAATCTACAAGTAAATATAATAACGGTGATTATGATGGTTCTGTAAAGTCTGCTAAAGTAGCTAAGATTTTAGGGATTATTTCATTGGCACTTACTGTGATTGGACTAATTGCTTATTATGTTTATTTCCAAGAAGTAGGAGGGGTAGAAGGATTTAAAGAATTGATGGAACAAGCTATAGAAGAAGCAAATAATCAGTAATTAATGAAGAAATGGATTCTTAGATTATTCTTTTTTTTATTGCCCATTTTACTGGCTGTTTATTATTATAAGTATTTTGGTAGCGCTGGTAATGATGGTTTAGTTTGTATTTTTAATAAGCAAACAGGATGGTTATGTCCAGGGTGTGGAGGTCAGCGTGCTATTCATGCATTACTCCATGGGGATTTTATTGAAGCGTTTCAATTGAATCCTTTAATTTATTTATTATTACCGCTATTGGCTTTTTTGTATTTAGCTTTAATAGAAGTATATATATTAAAAAATAAAACCTTTTTAATGAAGTATGCAATTCCTAATTGGTTTGCTTATTCGTTAATCGGAATCTTAATCATATTTTTTATAGGCAGAAATTTAGATAAGATATTTTAATTAATGCATTGTGTATTAAAAGCTCCCTAAGTGTATTCTTAGGGAGCTTTTTTTGTGATTTTATTATTTTGGAAAATAACTTATTAATAGTTTTTATCCAGTTGAAATTCAATTGTTTGTAATATTAATTGATGTTGCTTTTATTGTTAGAATACTCTAAAATAAAACAGTGTTTAATCATTCTGTGCTCAATATATTTCTCCATTTTATAGTTTTAGTTAGTGTTTATTTAGTTTTTTAATACAGAGTTAAATATCGTGATATAGATTTATGTCATAAGTTTTAATATTCTCTTTTTCAGAATTTTACTCTATCAAAAAATCACAATGATTCATTTTTAAGTGATTTTGTTCGGTTTGCAGTAATGAAAATACGTGTGGTTTTTTGATGTTTTAAATTCATTTTAATCTAAAAGCTATTATTATGACGAATACAAGAAAAGAACACGATTTTTTAGGAGAGTTAGAAATTCCAAATGATTTATATTATGGAGTACAAACTTTTCGTGCTGTAGAGAATTTTAATATTACAGG
>JASLGC010000040.1 GCA_030150335.1 Flavobacterium sp. | reverse complement strand
TCTTGTAATTTACCCATCATGCCCATTAAGTCTCCAAACATATCTAATGTATTTAAATTTTGTTGAGCAAAAATATTAAAATCTTTTGAAGTTCTACAGAAATGTTATAGAATACTTAAAATATAAAAGGTAATGGTTTTTAGGAGGATTTACAAGGGAGAATATCGGTTTAACACGAGTTTTTTTAATGCGTTTTAGCACAATAGAATTTTGCCTATAAGCAAAGATGGTTTTGATTTTAATTCTATTGTGAAGGTCGTTTAACCAATAAGTTATTTTGTGATTTTTCTGTATGTCTTGTCCTATTATAGCTGTACAGTTATAGCAAGACAAGACAAGACAAGACAAGACAAGACGTGTGTTATATGCTACCATAGTGTAAATATAATGTTGCTTAAATGCAACCGTATTTTTTCCATAATTCTTATAAGAGCAGTGTGAAAGCACCCAAAATAGGAGTAGTAAAAAAGCGCTATAAATCCCTTTTTTTATAAGCGTTTACAAGGTTTTACATATAAGTTGTTTTCCATAGTAAAAAACAGAGAGATTTAAGAGGAGATTTGCCATCCAAAAAGAAGTGTTTGAAAAGAGATGATGTATCATGCTTACTATATGTTTTTTACTGAACCAGAATTACACTGCACTGTCACTCGCCTTTTAAGTGAAATAAAATGAAAAATATTCTATGGTTAAATACGATTTGTCAATATTAGGTCGTTAAATCTAACAGACTAACTATTAAACCATTGAAATGAATAAATTAATTTTTACAATTGTTGTGATGTTTACAACTGTTTTTTACGGACAGAGCAGTATATCAAAGAATGATAATATAGAAGATTTGATACATATATGGGGTTTGGTTAAATATAAACACCCAGTAGGTAGTAGTGGTAAATTTGATATGAATGAAGAATTTCTTAAAGCCTATGAACAAGTAGTAACTATTGAAACACCACAAGCGCTCAATGTGTTTTTTTTGGAGTGGATTAATAAATTTAATGAAGAGAAAAATCCGATTAAGAAAGGTGGTCTTGAAAAGGCTAAACTATTTACCGAAAATGCAAAGTACGATTGGATAGATAGTCCTCGTTTTAACGACAGTTTGCAGCAAGTACTTCGCGATTTAAGAGATAATACCAATCTAAAGTTTCATTATGCAAAACGTCATAAGGTTAATAAAATGATTGACTTTCAAAATGAAAATAAGTTAGAAGGATATACGAATACAAATGCAGGGCATAGAGCGTTGTTTTTGAGCTCTTTTTGGAATATGATGAAGTATTGGAACATCAATCTGTATTTAACAGATACGCCTTGGGATGATGTGTTAGCAGCGTTTGTACCTCTTTTTGAAAATACAGAAGGAAAAGAATTCGAATACACGAAAGAAAAGCTATTTGTTGCTTTAAACGATTCACATAGTAATTATGATGACAGTCAATATTTAAAAGATAATTTTAAGCTTTATCCGGCTTTTAACGGGAAGGTTGTTAATGATTCTATCGTTGTGTATTTTTTACAGAATACAGATATTACATCTAAAGAAGGAATTGAGTTAGGAGATATCATTTACTCGATAGAAGGCTTGTCAGTTAAGAAGTATTTACAGGAAAAAGTAGGGGCTTATGTAAGTGTGTCCAACGATAGTTATTTGAAAAAATATTATGAAAGTTACTTGTTTTTAGCTTCTTCAAAAGATAAAATTACTGTAGAAATAAAGAAAAAAGATGGACGCTTAGAGAAGAAGGAAGTTTCGCTATACAAGTTTAATTCTATGTATGATAAAGATAAAAGTAAGAGTTTGTACAAGGAACAAGAATGGAATTTGGAGAAAGAGATAGGATATATTTCATTAGGGATGATAACTCGCGATGAATTGAAAAAAGCGTTTGAAAAATATAAAGACACAAAGGGAATTATAATTGACTTGCGTAATTACCCTCAAAATATTAGACCTAATGATATTGCGAAACACTTGCTTCCAGAAAAGAAAAAGTTCATTTCTATTCTTGGTGTGCATAGCCCAGGTTATGGAGAATGGAATCAAGAGTTTCCCTTGAATATGGTCATAGACCCTTTTGTCGTTGGTGGGAAAAATAAAAACTATTACAAAGGTAAAGTAGTACTTTTAGTAGATGGTTCGACAGGGAGTAATGCTGAGTTTATAGCAATGGCTATTCAGCAAGCACCGAATTGTATCACTGTTGGAGAGCAAACATTTGGGGCAGTTATGAATAGAATTGTTGTTCCCTTGTTAGATGGAACGCGTATAGATTTTACTGGAAATAGTGCGTATTATCCAGATGATGAAAAGTATAATGTGCAGAGAAATGGGTTGAAAATTGACCATAAAGTTTCTATGAAGGCAACAGATTTTGATATTTATACAGCAGAAAAGTTGGCTGTACGATTACTTGAAAGTGAGTAAAATATATAAGAGGTGATGGTTTATCACCTCTTTTTTTACCTCCTAATCTTAATGTGTAAAGTTTATGCCTACAAGTTATAAAACCTTACTTTTGTACTTTTAAAGAATATGATGAAAATAGATATACAAGCGCCAGTAGCGAAGGTAAAACCGCATAAGCTTACGGCACATGACCATACACGAATTGACAACTACTTTTGGTTGAATGATAGAGAAGACCAAGAAGTAATTGACTACTTAAATGCTGAGAATGCATACTACCAAGAGCAAACCGCTCACACACAGGAGTTCCAAAAGGATTTATTTGAAGAAATGAAAGCGAGAGTGAAGGAAGACGATAGTTCGGTTCCTTACTTTTACAATGGTTATTACTACATAACTCGCTTTGAAAAAGGGCAGTGCTATCCTATTATGTCTCGTAAAAAAGGCAGTATGGAGGCAGCAGAGGAGATTCTTTTTGACTGTAACCAAATGGCAGAAGGGCATGCTTATTTCCATTTGCGTGGAGTGAACGTTTCTGAGGATAACCAATGGGCTGCTTATGGTGTAGATACGGTTTCGCGTAGAGAATACACATTATATGTAAAGAACTTAGTGACAGGTGAAATATCGCCTATCGAAATTACAAATACAACAGGTAGTTCTACTTGGGCTGCGGATAACAAAACATTGTTTTACTCTCGTAAAGATGAGGTAACGCTTAGAGCTGATAAGATTTACAAACACAAATTAGGTACTTCGATTGACCAAGATGTATTGGTGTACTTTGAAGAGGATGAAACTTTTGATACCTACGTAAGTAAAGAGAAATCACATAAATATATCGTGATTGGTTCTGAAAGCACATTGACAAGTGAGTACCGCATTTTAGAGTCTAATAATCCTGATGGAGAGTTTCGCGTTTTCCAAGAGCGTATTCGCGGATTGGAGTACAATATTTCTCACTACGGAGAGCATTTCTATGTAACGACTAACTTAGATGATGCAGACAACTTCAAGTTGATGAAATGTACAGAAGGACAAACAACAGTGGAGAATTGGGTTGAGGTAATTCCTCATCGCGAGGAAGTGTTGTTAGAGGATATCGACATTTTTAAAGATTATTTAGTCGTTTCTGAACGTTCAAACGGACTTGTTCACTTGCGTATTTTACCGTGGAACAACCCTGAACAAGGGTATTACTTGCCTTTCGGAAGTGAAACATATAATGCTTATACGTCAACGAATATCGACTTTGATACAGATATTTTGCGTTATGGTTACCAATCGTTAAACACGCCTGCTTCTATCATTGATTTCAATATGAGAACCAAAGAGAAAGAAGTGAAGAAGGAACAAGAAGTATTGGGAACTTTTGACAAGAACGACTATGTAGAAGAGCGTATTTGGGCTACTGCAAAGGATGGAGTGAAAGTGCCTATTTCGATGGTTTACAAAAAGGGAATGAAGAAAGACGGTTCTAATCCTTTCTTATTATATGCCTACGGTTCGTATGGTTACTCAATGGAGCCTTATTTTTCTACTACGCGTTTGAGTTTGTTAGACAGAGGATTTGTGTATGCTATTGCACATATTCGCGGTGGTGAAGATATGGGGCGTGATTGGTATGAAGACGGTAAATTGTTGGAAAAGAAAAACACGTTTAACGACTTTATCGCTTGTTCTGAACACGTGATTCAAGAAGGATATACTTCTAAAGAGCACTTGTATGCAGAGGGTGGTTCTGCTGGAGGAATGTTGATGGGAGTTATTGTAAATGAACGTCCTGATTTGTATAATGGAGTTATTGCACAAGTTCCTTTTGTGGATGTGGTAACGACTATGTTAGACGACAGTATTCCTTTGACAACAGGGGAGTATGATGAGTGGGGTAACCCGAACGAAAAAGAGTATTACGACTATATGTTGTCTTATTCTCCGATTGACAATGTGAAGGAACAAGCATATCCGAATATGTATGTATCTACAGGATTACACGATTCTCAGGTACAGTATTGGGAACCTGCGAAGTGGATTGCTAAATTGAGAGTAATGAAAACAAATGACAATCAGTTGTTTTTAGATACAAATATGGATGCAGGACACGGAGGAGCTTCAGGAAGGTTTGAGGCTTTGAAAGAAGTGGCAAAAGAGTTTGCTTTTATGTTCGATTTAGAAGGAATTACGAAATAGTTAGTACTATTTTTTAGTAAATTTGTTAGGTATAAAGGAAGTCGGTACAGCAATGTGAAGGCTATATAAAATATAAAATTATGAAAGAAGAGATTCAAGCGTATGATAATGTATTGTCTTTTGTAGGAAATACACCTTTAGTAAAATTGCCAAAAGCAACGGCTAAGTTAGAAGGTAACTTCTACGGAAAAGTTGAGGCTTTTAACGCAGGGCATTCTGCAAAAGATAGAATTGCTTTACATATCATTGAAACAGCTGAGAAGAAAGGGATTTTAAAACCTGGAGATACGATTGTGGAAACTACTTCTGGTAACACTGGATTTAGTATTGCAATGGTAAGTGCTATTAAGGGATACAAATGTGTGTTGTCTGTTAGTGATAAATCATCTCCGGATAAAATCGATATGTTACGTGCAATGGGAGCTACTGTTTATGTATGTCCTGCTAACGTAGCGGCTGATGACCCTCGTTCATATTACGAAGTTGCAAAACGCGTACATAAAGAATTACCTGGTTCTATTTATAT
>JASLGC010000032.1 GCA_030150335.1 Flavobacterium sp. | reverse complement strand
TTCTGCTATTATAGCAGAGGACAATCAAATATTCACTTTAGGAAATATTCAAATCCAAGTTTTGCATACTCCTGGGCATACGATGGAAAGTTCTACTTTTCTAATCATTGACGAAGAAGGAAAGAAACATGCAATTATTACTGGAGATACACTTTTTATAGGTGATGTAGGAAGACCTGATTTAGTACAGTTAGTAAAATCTGAAGTAACAGAAGAAATATTAGCAAGACATCTATATCAGTCTTTGAGAAATAAAATTATGCCTTTGCCAGACGATTTAATCGTATATCCTAATCATGGGGCAGGTAGTGCTTGCGGGAAGAATATGAGTAAAGAGACAACAGATACTTTAGGTAATCAAAAGCAAAGTAATTATGCACTACGAGCTGATATGACTGAAGATGAGTTTGTCAAAGAATTATTAACTGGTTTAGCCACTCCTCCTCAGTATTTTCCTAAAAACGTTTTGATGAACATTCAAGGATACGAGCATTTAGATGATATATTAGAAAGAGCAAATAAGCCTTTGTCTTTAGATCAATTTAAAGCAGTCATTGAAACAGACGAGGTACTATTGTTGGATACACGTGATCCTCAAACTTTTTCTGAAGGTTTTATTCCAAACAGTATAAACATTGGATTGAATGGACCTTTCGCTGTATGGGTTGGAGAGATGATTAGTGATATCAAGCAGCCAATTGTATTAATTACTGATGAAGGTAAGGAAGAGGAAAGTATGATTCGTTTATCACGTGTTGGTTATGACCATACTATCGGGTATTTAAAAGGTGGTTTTGAAGCTTGGATTAATGCAGGATTGCCTATAAATAAAATTACTCGTATAACACCTAAGCAAATGGACGAGGCTTTCTTTAGCAAGGATGCAACTCTTTTAGATGTTAGAAAAGTAAATGAATTCAAATCTGAGCATTTAGAAGATTCAATTTCTTTACCTTTAAATACTTTAATTGAAAAATCTGCAAATCTTTCAAAGCACAACAAATATATTATCTATTGTGCAGGCGGATACAGAAGTATGATTGCTGCCTCTATTATGTATAAAAAAGGGGTTTGTAATATCGTAGATGTTATTGGAGGATATAACGCAATTAGCAAGGAAACTAATTTAGACAAAACAGAGTTTGTTTGCCCTACTTCTTTGTTATAAAAAAGAAAGATAAACAGCTATTAACATATTGTAATTGCTGTGTTTATAAGTAATAAAAAAAGTATGTAATGGCTAAGACGATAGGATTCGTAGGAATAGGCTTGATAGGTGGGTCAATGGCTTTAGATTTGAAAACGAAAGGTTTTGCAAAAAAAGTGATTGGATTTGACGCATCTTCAACAAATGCTGAAAAAGCGTTAGAATTAAAAATAGTAGATGAGATAGTTTCTTTGGATGAACTATTGGAGCAATCGGATATTGTTGTTATGGCAACTCCTGTAAATGTAACAATTGACCTAATGGCTTATGCTTTAGATCGCATCAAAGAAGGAACTTATATAATGGATGTAGGATCTACAAAATCGCTTTTATCAAATAAGATTGATGAACATCCCAATAGAGGTGCTTTTGTAGCAACTCACCCTATGGCAGGAACAGAGTATAGTGGGCCAGAAGCTGCATTTAAAGGACTATTTAAAGAAAGAGTTGCGATTATATGTAATCCTGAAAAGTCATCACCTAAGGCATTAAATCAAGTATCTGAGTTGTATTATCACTTGGATACCCGTTTAATTTTGATGGATGCTAATTCACATGACGAACACGTAGGTTATGTATCTCATTTATCTCATGCTATTTCCTACGCATTAGCCGTAGCGGTATTAGATAAAGAGAAGGATGATACAGCGATATTTAATTTAGCAGCTGGAGGATTTGCGTCAACAGTTAGATTAGCAAAGAGTTCGGTAGATATGTGGTTGCCTATTTTTGAGCAAAATACAGAACATATCTTGCCAATATTAGATATTTACTTAGAAAAACTGACTATGTTCAGAACGTATTTAGAGAAAAAAGATACGGAACAATTAGCAGGATTTATAAAGGAAGCGAATCGCATAAAAGACAAATTAAAAAACTAAAAGATTCTCTTCCACAAGAATTGGTTTTTTAATAAATTGTTCGGTGAATAAAAAAAGTATATTATGTTAAAACACATCGTGATGTGGCGTCTTAAAGAAGAAAATAAAGAAGCCAACAAATTAGAAATGAAAAGTCAATTAATGGCCTTAAAAGATAAAGTTGAGGTGTTAAAATCTATTTCAGTTGAGTTTAATCATAAAGATGCAACAGCAGCAAACTTTGATGTGATGCTATACACAGAGTTTGCAAATTTTGAAGATTTAGCAACTTATGCAAATCATCCAGAACACTTAAAAGTTGTTGATTTTATTAAATCAGTAGTAACAGAAAGAGTAGCGATAGATTACTAATCTAACTACTGACTTTATATAAGTATAAGAGTTAGTTATTTAGTTATCGGTTTTTGTAAAAGGCAGTGTCTCCCAGAGGTACTGCCTTTTTTAATATGATTAAAATAAAAAAGGAGAAGTATCACTTCTCCTTTTCAATGGTTATGTTTAAAAATTACTTTTTATAAACCGGAACTCCTTTATATTCCGCTTTGTATTTTTGAGTATAATCTAATTTTACCATATTGATCACAAGTGTATATTCACTACCGCTTTTTGAGATTTTAATATCTCCATAATCAATATCTTTAATTGTTTCACCCGTTTTTTTGTTTTTGATATAGAAATCCTTCCCTACGCGTTCTACTGTTGGTCTACCTTCATCTTTATAAGAAGGTAATGTATATGTTCCTTCAGGAATAACATCAAGTATAGAAGAAACATTCGCAATTTCAAACTTAGCTTCCCAATCTGCATTGCTTAATAAAAGTGTGTAAAAAGATATCTTACCTTCTGTTATTGGGTCTTTTTCTCCAGTAAATGAAAGAGAAGTAAATTTCATTATTCCATCTTCTGCTGGTGTTTCAGATTCTGAAGTAGTGCGAACCTCTGCTGATTTCAATACTTTTGCTCCTGTAGCAGATAATCCTGCAGCATAAATAATGTAATCTGTATTAGGCTCAAAACCTTTAGGCCTTAAATTAGAAGCAATTTTTAGATTGAATAATTTATTACCTCTTTCCAATACTTCATCAGCTGTTAATTTAGTACCTTTTTTTACTATTATATAATTTGCTTGTACCGCATCAATAGGTAAAATAGTAAACATGATCTGTTCATGAGTAGCACTTACATTTGATAATTCAATTGATACATCCACTTTTTGAAGCGTGCTAAACAGAATTGGATTTTCCAGAATAGAAATTACATCTTCTGTATTTTTTGCTGCTGCTACAATTGCATATTCTGTAGAACTCTCTAATTCACCAACAACAATTTCTTTCTCAAGGTCTTCAATTTTAATCCCTTTTTTTACAATTTCCTCTCCATCAATTTGTGGAGCTTTTCCTTTTTCAGGATTTTTGAAAACATAGTAGAAAACTTCTGTTGCATCCGTCGCCGCAACATTAAAAGATACAGAGGTATCATCAAATTCGTTTAATGTCACTTTTACTGTTGCTTTTTCAGCAGGTGCTTTTGGAGTCTCTGGAGTCTCAGGCTTTTCTGTCGGGATAATAATTGGACTACTGTCGTCGTTTGAGCAACTTACAGTTGAGAATAGGGTTGCACTTACAAGCATTCCTAAGAATAATTTTCTCGATTTTTTTTTCATTTTAAAGTGTTTTTAGTAATGGTAATTATTTAGCTATATTATAAATAAAAGTTAATATTTAAAAATAAATGTTAACTAAAAACAAGGATGTAATGAAAAGTAGATGTTTTATTTTAACATAAAAATAAGATAATGCGTTACTCTTGATTACTCACTGTCTTTTTTAGATGCTTAGTTGCTGTGTTGGCAAAACTATCAAAATCACAGAACCAACAAGACATTGTAATATCATTACCATCTTTATCCCGAAGTGTCAAAGAACTATAAACTATGCTATCATAATAATCAATTACAGTAACATTGTATTCTTGAGAGTTTAAAAGAGCATGAATTGTAGGGCCTTGTCTATTAGATGATTTTAAAATGAAGACAGTAGAGAAGGCAAAAATTAATAAGCAGATAATAATAGAAAGACGTTTCATATATAGAAGTTTATCAGTGTTAATATTATAATTGTGGAGTACTAATTAGAATACAGGCATTCAGTTGGTTTGTTAAATATAGACAAACAAGGCGTCATTTTAAATAGCTATCTTTACTATATTGAATCAATGGATGATAATATAAAAACATGCTAAGAAAGCTATATCAAATTGCCTTTGTTCTTTTTTCTGTTGTTTTGTTAATTGGATGTACTTACGAAATGAAAAAAGTTGATAACATAACACTTGACAATCGCTGGAGAGGAGAATTTATAGTTCAGAATAAAGAAGTACCCTTTGTCTTTTCCTTGACGGAGGAACCATTAAATATTGATGGTTATCGGATTGTTATTTTGAACGGAGGCGAAAAAGACCAATTAGAAACTGTACAAATTGAAGGACAGAACCTCAAAGTAGCATTGTCTTATGATCAGAAGGATGTATTAGAGGGGACAATAAGAGAAAACGAGATAGAAGGAAAGCTGCGTAAAAAAGTTTCAGATACCTATTTAGAGTCACCTTTTAAGGCATATAAATCAAATGAGCCAAGATTTAAGAAGACAGAGGAAATAACCGATATTTTTCCTGATGGAATGTGGATATTAAAGTATGACACATTAAAAAACTTGAAGAACAATGCCGATTTGTTTAGACATAATATTGATCGGTTTGTGAATCTACAATTGTTTAGGAAAGACAATGAAATAATAGGAAGTATTAAACCAATAGGTCAAGGTTTCGAAGGAGTAATGACAGCCAATGGTTTTATTTGTTCTTCTTTTTATAAATCAGAACCGTATTTAATGGAAGGGGAGTTTATAAACGATCAGGAATTTAAAGGAACTATTACAACCCTGACCGATACCTATACATTTAATGCTTTGAAACAAAGTGATAAAGAAGTAACAGCCGAGACCTCGGAGAATACTCTTAAAACGCTCATCTTATTAATCAAATCATATTTTGAGTATCGTTAACTTAATTAAGACGAAAAAATAACCATAAAAAAAGCTACCTAAAACAGGTAGCTTTATACGATATGCAGAGGAGAAGGGATTCGAACCCTCGATACATTGCTGTATACACACTTTCCAGGCGTGCGCCTTCGACCGCTCGGCCACCCCTCTAATTCACGCGAATATAGTAAATTAAATCTCCATTTCACCACAGATAGGTGTTTCAAAGGCAGTCTTAAAGTCTGCAACACCTTTTTGAGCTAATAAAAACATCAGCTTTGTAATAGCTGCCTCAGTTGTGATATCCTTTCCAGAAATCACCCCAATCTCTTTTAACTCAGTACTTGTTTCATATTTCCCCATGTGAACACTACCACTCGAACATTGTGTAACGTTTATTACCTTCAATCCTTTAGCAATAGCTTCTGCAAGCGTATGTAAAAACCAAGGTTCAGTAGGTGCGTTACCAGAACCATAAGTTTCCAACACAATTCCTTCTAAATCCTCAATGTTTAAAATAGCCTCAAGCACCTTCTGTTGAATACCAGGAAATACCTTCAAGATCATTACATTTCTCGACATTTCTTTGTGAACAGTCAAGGGTAACGTCTCATTTTTGTATTCCAATAATGCTTTGTTTACTCTCAGGTTTACACCCGATTCTGCTAAGTGTGGAATGTTTGGAGAAGTAAACGCATTAAACAATTCTGAACTCACTTTAGAAGTTCTATTTCCACGATATAATTTATATTCAAAATACAAGCAAACCTCTTGAATAACTGGTTTGTTATTCTCTTGCAATGCTGCAATCTGAATAGCTGTAATAAGATTCTCTTTTGCATCCGTACGCAAATCGCCAATAGGCAATTGTGATCCCGTAAGGATAATTGGTTTTTGTGTGTTCTCCAGCATAAAGCTAAGAGCCGATGCAGAATATGACATCGTATCAGAACCATGGAGAATAACAAAACCGTCAAACTTTTTATAATTATCTTCAATCACACTTGCCATCTGAACCCACATTTCGGGGCGCATATCAGAAGAATCTATCGGCACCTCAAAAGAGTATGTCTCAATAGAACATTCTAATAAATGCAGCTCAGGAATGCGTTCTACAAGCTGGTCAAAATTGAAGGCACGTAATGCCCCTGTCTTAAAATCCTTAACCATACCGATGGTACCACCAGTATATATAAGCAGAATTGCAGGTTTATTGTTCATTATTCAGTTTTAACTTATTAATTACTGGATTTGCATACATCGCTAAGAAGTTTTCCACCACGATTTTGTTTGCTTTATCTACACGTAATTCTAAACGTCTTTCAAAAAGTTGTTTTTCTTGTTCAGTGTATTTATCAGCATACTCATTCGTTTGGTTAAGCAAATCATAAGCGATATAATTAGTTGGCCAAAGGTGATAGTTCTGAATGATAGACTTGTCAATAATCGTAGCAACTGCTTGCATTTGTTTATTCACTTTCTCAGTGCTATTAAGCAAACTATCCAACTCATGGTCTAATGGTTCGCCCACGTGAATATGGATACCTCTTTTCTGACCAATAATACCACTATAAAGATTGATAAAATCTTCATTTTTATCCTTTACATAAACTTCATCGTTAGCTTTTGCAAGAATCTGTGGCATTTTTAGTGCATCAGTAGGGTCGTATTCATAAGAGATAGAAACCGGAACAATTTTCATATTCTTTAGATACTCAATTTGGTTCATATCTCCACTTGCCATAGCAAGCATCTTTAGAACCCCTTGGTGAGTAGCATCATTTCCATCCTTTGTACGGCCTTCTCTTTGTGCAATCCAAACAGATCTATTTTCTTCTGTAAGTAAGTGGTGAATATACTCAGACATAACCTTCGAGCTTTCTAATAATTCGCGAGGAGGCAATCCTCTTTTTACTAAAAAGTTTCTATTAACTTTAGCTAAAGCCAATAAAAAAGATTTCTGAACTAAATTATCTCCAATTGCAGAAGCTGTCATAATCAAACCGTTATCTTTTAGGGCTACATTTAAAAGAGATGTATCCATTAGGATATCGCGGTGATTAGATATATATAAATAAGATGTGTTTTTCTCTAATTTTTCAAATCCTGAAGTTGTTAAGCCATTAGAGCTTTTCTCCAGAATTTTTTGGATTGAATGATAAGCAAAGTTATCTTGAAATTGCTGTATAGATTTTATCTCTCTTAACGCATCCATCCATTCTTCCTCGGTTTTGTTAGGAAAAGTAAAACCCATTAACGTTTTTATCATAGGGTGTTTAGAAATCTGTTGTAAGACTTCGTTTACCTCTAGATCTCGGTAATGGCGTATTGAATCAAACTTAGACATTAGTGTACTTTATTATGTAAACAAATTAATGTTGCTTTCTGTTGTTAAATTCCAAACACAGCTTGTGAATTGGCTGTTGTTTGTTTAGCTATTTCTTCTAGTGAAAGTCCGTAAATATCGACTAATTTTTCTGCAATATTTATGATGTAAGCACTTTCGTTTCTTTTCCCTCTATAAGGTACAGGTGCAAGATACGGAGAATCAGTCTCTAATACGATATCTGCTATTGAGATTTTGTTTAAGAACTTATCTATTTGTCCGTTCTTAAAAGTAGAAACTCCACCTATTCCCAGTTTAAGGTTGTAAGAAATTGCTTTTTCTGCTTGTTCTTGAGTTCCTGTGAAGCAATGGAATATTCCTCTTAGGTCATCTCCTTTTTCTCTTTCCAATACTTCAAAAACTTCATCAAATGCATCACGACAATGAATATTGATTGGAAGTTTGTATTTTTTTGCTAATTGTATTTGGTGTTGAAAAGCCTCTTGCTGAATTTCCAAAGTAGATTTGTCCCAATATAGGTCAATTCCAATTTCTCCTACAGCATAGAACTTTCTTCTTTCTAATTCTTTTTCTACAAAAGCTAATTCTGATTTATATGTTTCCGGTTTAACATCTGTAGGATGTAGCCCCATCATTAAGAAAATATTTTCAGGAAATTCTGATTCTAATTCATACATTGCATTGGTATAACTGGAATCGATAGCTGGTATAAAAAAACGCGTCACTCCATTAGATATTGCGCGATTAATGGTTTCTTTACGATCATCGGCAAAGGCGTCTGAATATAGATGTGTATGCGTATCGGTAAAAATCATTCTATTGGTGTATTTTGTCTAAAATGCTATTTTATGATACAAAAGTACCTTATAAAAAGAATTTAAACTATACTTGGTTGATGGAAAAAATAAAAGAAGTACTAAAAAAAGAAGGATATAAGAGAATTCCGTTCAAATTGTCCAAAACGCACCACCTTTTTGTTCGTGCAAAGGTAAATGGTGCAATAGGTGATTTTATTATTGATACAGGTGCTTCTAATAGTTGTATTGATTTTATGCACATCGAACATTTCAATATCACCCCATTAGATTCATCTACGAAAGCCTCTGGAGCAGGAGCAAATGGTATGTATACACAAGTAGCCTATAATAACCATTTACAAATGAGTCGTTGGCACAACAAAGAATTTAATCTTGTATTATTGGACTTAACTCACGTTAATGTGGCGTTAACTGAGTACGACACAAAAAAGGTACATGGTATTATAGGCTCTGATGTATTATTACAAGGTGAGGCTATTATTGATTATAAAGAAAAGATACTTTATATCAAGTAGACTACTTTTTATACTTAGTGTATTCGTCTGCTACTAATTCAAGTTCTTTATACCAATCTTCTCCATACTTACGGATTAACGGATCTTTCAAGAACTTATAAACAGGCACTCCTAATTCTTGACCTAAAGTACAAGCATCTCCACAGATGTGCCATTTGTGATAGTTAACAGCTTCAAAAGAAGAGAACTCTTTAATTCTGATAGGGTATAAGTGGCAAGAGATTGGTTTTTTCCAATCAATTAAACCTTCAATATATGCTTTCTCAATTCCACAAAGAGCCATGTCATTTTCATAGATAACATAAGCACATTCACCACCCTCGATTAACGGTGTTTCAAATTCTCCATCTTCTCCGATGATAGACGTTCCTTGTCTTTCAATAGCGTCTATACCTTCTGGGCGTAAGAAAGGTTTTACGTGTTCGTACACCTTATTTAAAATATCAACTTCTCCTTCTTCAACGGGTGCACCAGCATCTCCATCAATACAGCATTCTCCTTTGCAAGCTGAAAGGTTGCAAACAAATTCTTTTTCAAGAACATCCTCTGATACAATCGTTTTTCCTATTTGAAACATAATATTCGTAAATTAATGAGTGCAAAATTACAAATCTTTAGCCTAATAATACTTTCTCTTAATATGGAATACCTTTTTTATACTGATGCTAAATAAATTATAAGATAATTAGTGCATGGCAAACAGGGATAAATTATGATTTTGAGGTGAATAACAAGATGTTTTTTCCTTATTGTTAAAAGTTGTTTTTAGTCTATCTATGAAAATGAATCCGATTAAAACAATCTTTACATTCTTAATTAATTGGGGATGGAGGGACAATAGTTCGATAATGATTCGACTATTCTCCGACTAAAAGCTTCTTTTACCGAGGAAACTCGGAGGAATGTGCCATTATTGTCGAAGAACACTACTGTTTAGTTCTTCTATACTTGTTCTGTTTTTGGTAAGAGATTGTTGTAATTAGGCATGTAATGGGTTTGTATTATTATAGTTAGGATAAATATATTTTTTAATTTTTGTCATTTTAATAAAAAAATGAATATTTTTATAAGTATTCGCATTTAATATAAAGAGGAACTTATGGATGTAAATATTAGAGATATTGTCAGTATTACGATGATTTTGTTTGCAGTTATTGATATTATGGGGTCAATTCCAATCATTGTTGATTTGCGAACCAGGGTAGGGTATATAGAATCTGAAAAAGCAACGGTAGTTTCAGGAGTTATTATGATTGCTTTTTTGTTTTTAGGAGAGCAGATGTTGAAGTTGATAGGTATTGATGTTAGTTCGTTTGCTGTAGCTGGAGCATTTGTTTTATTTTTCTTGGCTTTAGAGATGATATTAGGCATACGAATCTATAGGGATGACACGCCAACGACAGCTTCTATTGTGCCTTTAGCTTTTCCATTGATCGCTGGTACAGGAGTTTTAACAACTATTTTATCCTTGAGATCACAATATTCAAATGCTAACATTATCATCGGAATTATTGTTAATCTCGTTTTAGTATTCATCGTTTTGAAATCATCTTCTAAAATTGAAAAGCTTTTAGGTGCTGGAGGATTGAGTGTTATCCGTAAAATATTCGGAGTTGTACTGCTTGCTATTGCTGTTAAATTATTTAGTAGTAATGTTAAAGGCTTGTTTGACTAGCTAATATTTTTGTACTTTCGAGGAGTAAAATTAAATTCTTTATCATTCATAATGAAAATATTTAGCTACGTTATTATTGTATTCGCTGCTGCGTTAATGATTTTAAACATAACGATGTTGGACTTCAGCAACTTGTTTCAAGGGGATAGTTTAATCGCCTTAATAGGGATTGTCGCACTACTTTGTGCTGTTTGTATCGTACTTATTTATCGTACTTCTAAAGTGATAGACGAGAAAACTAAATAAATATTATGGCAACTTTTGACATATTAATTATTGGAGGTGGTGTAGCAGGGGTGTCTTGTGCTCAAGTTTTAGGTAGTGCCTATAAAAAAGAGTTTGTTCAAGACAAGAAAGTAGGAATTGTAATGCATCAAAAGTCATCTATGCTTCAAGATGCAATTTTTTACAATGCTTATGGTATTCAATTAGGAACTTTAGGTAAAGATCTTTTAGAGCAATCACATAAAGCTTTAGCCTATTACAATCATATTGAACAAATAAATGGAGAGAAAGTTGTTTCTGTTTATCCAAAAGAAGGATATTTTGAAGTAACGACTAACAAAGCAAGTTACCAAGCTAAGGCTGTTGTAATTGCTGTTAATTCGAGTCCTGCATTTGATATTGATGGATTGATGCAATACATAGAACCTCATAAAAAGTCATTGCCAACTAAGAATCGTATTCAATTAAAGAATAATGATCATTTGGTAACGGAAGGGATTTATGTAGCGGGAACTTTAGCAGGGCATCGTAGTCAATTGGCTATTGCTGCTGGTAGTGGTGCTGCTGTAGCAACTGATATTTTGACGTTGTGGAATGGAGGAATAGAAACTCATAGCCACGATAGCATTAGAAAATAATAAAATATAGAATAGGATAAATAACAACTATTTTATTCTTAGACATTATAGAAAAGGCTTCAATAGATTCTGTTGGAGCCTTTTTTTTATTGTATAAATTTTGGTAAATTATGATTTTTAAGTTTTTATTGTTAAATTAGTTTTATTAATAAAATTGAAAATATGGAAATTTATTTAAAAACAATCAAAGAGCATTACTTAGACTTTAATGGACGTGCACGAAGAAAAGACTTCTGGATGTTTATTTTATTTAATGCCATTATCTCTTTTGTATTAGTATTTATTGATAGACTTATTGGTACTGGAGGTTTTATAGCTTGGATTTACGGTTTGGCTGTTTTATTACCTATCATTGGTTTATGGGCTCGTAGATTACAAGATACAGGAAAGAGTCCTTGGTGGTTATTATTATCATTTACAGGTATTGGAAGTATTGTTCTATTTATTTTTGCACTAATAGAGGGGGACAAAGGACCAAATCAATATGGAGAGGACCCAAAGGCACATGAACGTAGATAATTCAATTTGAAATATATTTATAAAAAAACGGCTATCTAATGTATATTATAGATAGCCGTTTTTTGTGTTATAATGTTAGGTAAATATTATAATAGTGCGATTTAGTAAACCAATCCAACATTGTCTATCCACAATCTACTATCTGTATTTCCAATATATGCTCCACCGTTACTTGAAGAAAACTGAATGATCAAATGAGTAACTTCATCGTCTGCTGTTCCCCATCCTTCTTCAATAATTGGAACCATTTTACCTTTGCTATTTTTTGTGTAGTAAGCATCTTCTCCTTTGCGAAGCCCCATGTGAGCCCCGTAGAATTTCTCTTTGCTGATGTCTCCATATTTAACTGCAAGACGGTGTTTGTTTTGCCAAGTTTTTACAGATTTATCAAAGCGCTCCCAACCTGTACCAACTCTTTTTGCGTGTACGTTTCCATCGCTGTCTTCCCATCTTTTTTGAAGTAAGATTTGAATTTCAGCCATGTCATTTCTGTTTACATCAGATCCTTTTCCCATTCCGTTCACTCTGCGAGATGGTCCTCCTGTAGTTACTTTGTAGTCGTATTGTAATGCTTTAGGTTTCTTAGTAAATGGAATACCTGTTACTAATTTACTTTGCGGGTTTTTAGTGTCTGTAATAGGTTCTAACATTTCTCCTAAGAAGATAGTTCCACTTGCCAATACATTAATGTTGATAACTCCTAATACTTTTACTCTTTCAATACGCGTTTCTAAACGAGCTGCAAATCCATTGTCTCTTTTCTCTGGATATACAGTTACACTACCTTTTGTAATACCACTTACAGTAGCTAAAACTGATGAGGTAGCCCAAGGAGATTTTATGTTTTTATATGGAGTATTGTCTTTTAATGTGTCTTTCTTTTCTGTGATTTCATACAGATATTGTGTATTTCCACCAATAATGAAAGATTCTTTTACTTCGCGAACCATCCAATTATTCATATTCCCTAATGGAAGTAATTCTACTTTGTCATTTTGTGCTTTAGCAACAAAAGAAAATATGAAAAGTAGTCCTGATAAAAGCAATTGCTTATTTATTTTAAACATGATTTTTCGTATTAATTTTTGATATTATTTTTCTTTAACATTGTGAAGTCCTCTTTCTTCAAATTCATTTTGAGGTAAGGAATTGGAATGTCATGATCGTTTAAGTACATTCTTTCTCTGATTGCAAAATCAGGGTTTACTAAGGATAGATCTTCTTCTAAATAAGGTGTGTGTATTGTAGAAGCATTAATCATTGTATGAAAAACAGCATTTGTAGAAATAGGTTTATTCTTGTTCACATTTGCCATTCTTACCTTATCTGGAAATTCTTGGTTATATGCATCAGAGAACCACATGATAATTGGAATTCTCAATTGGTAATAGGTTGGACTTGGAGATGCGTGTAAGAACCTGCCTCTTTTGTCGTCAAATAAATCCTCCCCGTGGTCAGAAGTGTATAGCATAGCTACAGAAGCGTCTGTTTTCTTTAATGCTTCAATTGTTTCTGACAAGAAGTGATCTGTGTACAAGATTGAATTGTCATAGGCATTAACCAAGTGCTCTTTTTCAGATTTACTAACACCCGCTACTGCGTCTGGTACAAACTTTCTAAATGCCTCAGGGTATCTCTCCATATAGTTGAAGTGAGAACCATAGGTGTGAAGAAGTATAAATAAATCTCCTTCGTTTTCCGTTATTTGCTCTTGCATTAATGTAATTAGATCCTCATCGAAATGATTCTCTGTCATACCTGTTGCGCTGTGCGTTGTACGGATAGTTTTATAGATGTCTGCTTCTTTTGTGAAGTATTCAATGAAAGAAGAGTTCTCTGCTTGGTTAGACAGACAGATTGTTTTGAATCCTGCTTCTTTAAAAGCGTGGATAATTCCCTTTCTTTGGTAAATTAGATTGTAGTTTTCTGCTTCAGCATCAGAAAGTATAATTGATACACTTTTGTGTGTGGTATTAGACTGAGTTAAGGCATCTTTAAAAACCACAAGATTCTCTTGTTTTTTTAAAGATGGGTTTGTTTCTCTATCATATCCGTATAAAGACCAATTGTCTGCTCTACTTGTTTCTCCTACAATCAACAGATAGATTTGTCTATTCTTAGAAATAGCTGTGTCGTTGGTTGCCTTGTATGAAAAGTTTGCAGATGTCAATGGATAGCGTTTGACCTTATCCCATTTATTAACTGCAAAACCTAAGTTGTGAACAGCATTTACAGGATATACATCTTGATTAAATGCAAACGTATTTGTGTTGTTATTTTCGCTGGCGAATGATAATATCAAAGAGGCTAATAGTAAGATTAAAGCAGGGATTGCCTTTCTTTTTCTAAAAGTAGCGCTC
>JASLGC010000024.1 GCA_030150335.1 Flavobacterium sp. | reverse complement strand
ATTTTCTTTTATAAGTGCGAATATACTTAAAAAAGGAGGTTTTGCAAAGTCATTGCTATAAATGTTATTTATAGGTGTATCAAAAGAAAAAGTTAGCCTGTTGTTTTCTGAGGATGATGTGAAATTTTTGTTTTGGGATTTTTTATTGTGGTGTATTCGTATGAATCATCAACTTTAAATTATAGAAAAACACTAAAAAATGAAGCAAAAAAGGGACTAAAAAAGTCTTTTTTAGTCCCTTTTTTGCTTCATTTTTTACTGTTTTTCTACAATTTAAAGTTGATGATTCATTCGAATACACCACAATAAAAAATCCCAAAACAGAAATTTCACATCATCCTCAGAAAACAACAGGCTAACTTTTTCTTTTGATACACCTATAAATAACATTTATAGCAATGACTTAGCAAAACCTCCTTTTTTAAGTATATTCGCACTTATAAAAGAAAATGACAATGACGAAAAGTGAAAAAGTTCAGTTTGTTCTTGATACGTTAGATGCGTTATATCCTGAAATTCCTGTGCCATTAGACCACAAGGACCCTTATACATTACTGATTGCGGTATTGCTTTCTGCTCAATGTACGGATGAACGCGTAAACAAGATCACTCCTATTTTATTTGCTAAGGCTGATAATCCGTATGATATGGTTAAGATGACTGTAGAAGAAATTCAAGACATTATAAGACCTTGTGGATTGTCGCCAATGAAATCAAAAGGGATCTATGGACTTTCACAAATCTTAATTGAAAAGCATAATGGCGAGGTACCTGCTGATTTGGAAGCGTTAAAAGAAATGCCTGCAGTAGGACATAAAACTGCGAGTGTGGTAATTTCGCAAGCGTTTGGAATACCTGCTTTTCCTGTGGATACACATATTCACCGCTTAATGTATAGATGGAATTTTACAAACGGAAAAAGTGTAGAGCAAACGGAAAAAGATGCAAAACGCTTATTCCCAAAAGATAAATGGAATAAACTTCACTTGCAATTAGTGTGGTACGGAAGACAATACTCACCTGCGCGAGCTTGGGATTTAGAAGTTGATATCATTACAAGCGTAATTGGCCGAAAAACGGTAATCAACGATTATTATAAGAAAAAAGCACGTAAGTAAATTTACGTGCTTTAAT
The DNA here is from genome assembly GCA_030150335.1 of Flavobacterium sp. Lineage (GTDB taxonomy): Bacteria > Bacteroidota > Bacteroidia > Flavobacteriales > Flavobacteriaceae > Flavobacterium. Next base: position 4,190 of record JASLGC010000024.1, on the reverse strand, counting down.
TTTTAATTTTCTTTTGATTTAAGCGACTTATTACTCAATAAACCATTCAATTCTAAGTTGGATAATTTTCTTGAGTAGTTCAAAAGAAATTCAATCGTTTCTTTCTTTGGTGAAGGGAAATCGGTGTTTTTTGTTGAGTAGTTGTTCTTCATACATAAATTTGTTTTGCTATTACTACTACAATAACGAACAAATTTCAATATTATTACATTTCTGTCAATACAATATTTTTATCATCTATCAATTTTCTCAAATTAAGTAGCGCGTATCGCATTCTACCTAATGCAGTGTTGATACTTACATCAGTTATTTCTGCAATTTCTTTAAAGCTTAAATCTTGATACATACGCATCATAACCACTTGTCGTTGATCATCAGGAAGTTCTGTAATCAAGACACGTAAATCTTCCTCTATTTGTTCTTTAATCATAAGACCTTCAACTGTTTGTGAATCGTCTTTTAGAAAAGAAAATAGCGGCAACTCGTCTGAATCGTATTGAATGTTTAAACGCTTTTCTTTGCGATAGTGGTCCATTACTAAGTTATGAGCAATGCGAATTACCCAAGGAAGAAATTTACCCTCTTCATTGTATCGTCCTGATTTAAGCGTATTTATAACTTTGATGAAAGTTTCTTGGAATATATCATTCGTTAGATCTGGGTCTGGAAGTTTAGAAAAAATAAACCCATAAATCTTTGACTGATGTCTTTTAATTAAAACTTCAAGTGCATCTTCGCCTCCAGCAATGTAGTATTTAACTAACATAGCATCAGGCATATCTACATATACCATAACAAAATTCTTTTAATAGCAAGTATTATATTAATAAAGTATTTTTGTTGTATAGGCCGTTTTTTATTTTGATAGTTTATTGGCACAAATATAGACATTATTTTGTGTTAAAATAATATTTTCAAACAATTATTATTCTGACTATTACGTTGTAATCTCTGATTTATTTAAAGCATAATTACATTTTATGATTTTTGCATTAAATATCTTTAAGATTGCAAATAATTTTAGATATAAAATTTCATTAAAATTGCTCTGAGTGATTATCATTCTTTAAAAAAAACAAACAAGTCTTAGTTTTAAACAAACAAAGAAAGCATTACCTTTGTTTGTTCAACCTCTGTAGGCAAAATGAAAAAAACAGATTTCTCTAAAATAGATCCCAAAAAGAATATTATCATAAAAGGTGCACAGTTGCACAATCTTAAAAACATAGATGTTGTAATTCCAAGAAACAACTTTGTTGTGATTACCGGTTTGTCTGGTTCTGGAAAATCAAGTTTAGCTTTTGACACTCTTTATGCTGAAGGCCAAAGAAGATATGTGGAAAGTTTGTCTGCTTATGCTCGTCAATTCCTTGGGAGAATTGACAAACCAAAAGTTGAGTATATCAAAGGTATAGCACCAGCTATTGCTATTGAGCAAAAAGTAAATACTACAAATGCACGATCTACTGTGGGTACTTCTACAGAGATTTACGATTATATCAAACTACTTTACGCACGTGTTGGAAAGACCTTCTCTCCTATTTCTGGAAAAGAAGTGAAGAAAGATACTGTGAGTGATGTATTAGACTATATCAAAGGTTTGGAGTTAAAGTCTAAATGGCTATTGCTTGCGCCTATCCAATTAGAAGATGACAGAGAGTTACACATCCACTTGAATATCATGTTGCAACAAGGATATGCAAGGATTCTGCACAAGGAAAAGACGATTCGTTTAGATGAGTTCTTGGCTGAACATACTCCTGAGGCTCTTGATAAAATGGATGTGAGTGAGTTAATGCTTATCATTGACCGTATTGTTGTAAATGATACGGAGGAATTTTATAACCGTCTTGGTGATTCTGTGCAAACTGCTTTCTTTGAAGGAAAAGGGTATTGCTATTTACAAGACCTGACGGATAATTCAAAGGTGGAGTTTAGCAATAACTTCGCATTGGATGGTATTACTTTCTTAGAGCCAAATGTTCACTTATTCAGTTTCAATAACCCGTATGGTGCTTGTCCGTCTTGTGATGGGTATGGTAACATCATTGGGATTGATGAGGAATTAGTTATTCCTAATACAGGTCTTTCTGTTTATGAAAATGCTGTATTTCCTTGGAGAGGTGATTCGATGAGTTGGTACAGAGATCAATTGGTCAATAACTCTTATAAATTCGACTTCCCTATTCACAAGCCTATTTTTGAATTGACAGAGGAACAAAAAACGCTTCTTTGGGAGGGTAATAAATTCTTCACTGGACTTAATGGCTTCTTTGAGGAGTTAGAAGAAAAGAATTATAAAATACAAAATAGAGTTTTACTATCTCGCTACAGAGGTAAAACAAAATGTCCTACTTGTAAGGGTAAAAGACTTCGCAAAGAGGCTAATTACGTATTAGTAGGCGGAAAAACGGTGTCTGAATTAGTTGATTTACCTATCAAACATTTAAGAACGTTTTTCGATAAAATAGAATTAAACAAATACGAAGCGAAAGTAGCGAGTAGATTGTTGATAGAAATCAATAACCGCCTTGAGTTCTTGAGTGACGTTGGATTAGATTACTTAACGCTTAATCGTAATTCTGCTTCTCTTTCTGGTGGAGAATCACAACGTATTAACTTGGCAACTTCTCTTGGAAGTAGTTTAGTTGGTTCAATGTATATCTTAGATGAACCGAGTATTGGTTTACACCCTAAAGATACGGAGAAGCTAATTGACGTTCTTAATAACTTGAAAGCTTTAGGCAACACAGTTATTGTGGTAGAACACGATGAGGACATCATGAAATCGGCTGACCAAATTATTGATATTGGTCCAGAAGCTGGTAGCTATGGTGGAGAACTTGTAGCGCAGGGTACTTACGAAGATATTTTAAAGTCAGATTCACTGACAGGACAATATTTGAGTGGTAAAATGCAAATCGAGGTTCCTAAATCAAGACGTGATTATAAGCACTACATCGAGATTGTAGGTGCAAGAGAGAATAACTTGAAAAACATTGATGTTACTTTTCCTCTTGAATGCCTTACTGTAATTACAGGGGTGTCTGGTTCTGGAAAAAGTACGTTGGTTAAAAAGATATTATACCCTGCATTGCAAAAGAAACTGACTGGATTAAGTGATAAACCAGGGCAATTCACTGAAATGCGTGGCGAGTTTGCCAACATCAAGGCAATTGAGTATGTGGACCAAAACCCTATTGGTAGAAGTTCGCGTTCGAATCCTGTTACTTATATTAAAGCGTATGACGAGATTAGAGATTTATACTCTAAACAACAGTTGTCTAAATTGCGTAATTATCAACCGAAACACTTCTCGTTTAACGTAGATGGCGGTAGATGTGAAACGTGTAAAGGTGAGGGTACGGTAACTGTAGAGATGCAGTTTATGGCTGATGTTCATTTGGAATGTGAAACTTGTCATGGTAAACGCTTTAAGAAGGAAATCTTAGAAGTGAACTTTGAAGGAAAGAATATAGACGACATCCTTACAATGACAATTGACGATGCGTTGCAGTTCTTTGAACAACACAACCAAACGAAGATTGCTCAACGTTTAAGACCATTACACGAGGTTGGATTAGGATATGTGCAATTAGGACAATCTTCTTCTACGCTTTCTGGTGGAGAGGCTCAACGTATTAAGTTAGCATCTTTCTTATTAGCTGGTACTACAAGGGATAAGGTATTGTTTGTTTTTGATGAGCCTACAACGGGTCTTCACTTCCACGATATTAAGAAATTGCTTAAGTCGTTTGAAGCATTGATAGATAAAGGTCACTCGATTATTGTGATTGAACACAACTTAGACTTGATTAAATGCGCTGATTATATCATTGACATCGGTCCTGAAGGTGGTGAAAATGGTGGAGAGCTTGTAGCTTTTGGTACTCCTGAGGAAATTACTAAAAACAAAAAGTCTATCACTGGTAAATACTTAAAAGATAAACTATAAAAAAAAGGGTAACACACTGTGTTACCCTTTTTTCATATCTCTATAGTACAATTAATACTTCTTAATTATACTTGCTAATTTCTCTGTTAGGCGCTTGCGACTATAATATTGCAATCCCATTCCGTGTACTTTTAATTGGTTGTTTTGGTACAACTCAAAATATGATGATAGGATATCCATTATCTTATCTTTCTCGCTGTACAAGGCTACTTTCCCTGTATTGGTTTGTTGAATT
>JASLGC010000023.1 GCA_030150335.1 Flavobacterium sp. | reverse complement strand
CTGGTAATGGTTTATCAGGAGGTCAAAAACAACGTATATTAATTGCCCGAGCGGTCTACAAAAATCCCCATTATATCTTTTTTGATGAAGCTACTTCAGCATTGGATGCAGAAAATGAAAAAATTATTCATGATAATCTTCAGTCCTTTTTTAAAGGAAAAACTGTGTTAATAATCGCTCACAGACTTTCTACAGTAAAAAATGCTGATCAGATTGTTGTGTTTAAACAAGGAAAAGTCGTTGAACAAGGAAATCATGAAGAGTTAGTGTTAGTTAAAGGTGAATACTACAATTTAGTGAAAAATCAATTAGAACTTGGAAATTAATATTACTTGATTTGCGTTGCGTATTGTAATCTAGTAAAAAGAGTAACTATGGATTTTACCTTTTTTGGCTAATTGTAAAAAGCATGACGTTAACTCTTATCAGTGGATTGATTCCTTTTAGGATTGATCCTTTTAAAAGAATTAAAACTAAAACTATACTGCATAAAAAAAAGGAACCACTAAATAGTGATTCCTTTTTGTCGGGGTGGCAGGATTCGAACCTGCGACCTCCTGGTCCCAAACCAGGCGCGATGACCGGGCTACGCTACACCCCGCTTTAGACTTATTTCGTCCTTGCGAGTGCAAATATAAGACATATATTTAATAAATAAATAGTATTCAGTGATTTTTTTTAATTAAAAATGATTTAATCGGTAACTTTTTGAATATTAGATAGAAAGGAAGTGTAATGTTTAAAGTTAATTGAAATTCACTGAAGTGTTTGAACATTTTAAGTAATATTTTTTCCGAAAGAATTGAAATATTAAGTCGTGAATGTACAATGGAAGAAGAGCAACCTAAGGGTTGTTTTTTTATTTAATAAGGTAATCAGTAAAATGTGTCCGTAGTCAAGTAATTCGTTTACGTTAAAAGAAGAATAGCGAAATACCTTTGTACAAGATTAATAACTAAATAGTTGAGTTAAACATTAGAGAATATGACACAGAAAAAAATAAGTATAAAAAATGGAAATGGACAGGAGATTATATTGTCTGCTATTATTAATTACCCAGAAGGGTTTTCTATAGATAAACAATATGCTTGTATTGTGGTTTCTCATCCAGGAGGAGGGGGTAAAGAGCAAGCAGCTGGGTTATACGCAAGAGAGTTAGCTCAAAAAGGTTTTATTACTATAGCTTATGATGCATCTTATCAAGGAGAGAGTACAGGAGACCCCGTCAATTAGAGAATCCCTATGTAAGAACTGAGGATATTAGTGCCGTTGGCGATTATTTGTCAACTCTAAATTATATCAATCAAGAGAAAATTGGAGCTTTGGGAATTTGTGCAGGAGCTGGTTACACTGTAAATGCAGCTATTAATGATCATAGAATACAAGCTGTTGGAATAGTTAGTGCAGTAAATATAGGCTCTATGTTTCGCAATGGATGGGATAACACAGTGACGGATAAAGAAGCTCTCCCTTATCTTTTAGCTGGATCAAATGCAAGAAGTAAAGATGCTCAAGGAGAAATTCAAACCATCCCATTAGCGCCAATGAAGGAAGAAGACGCACCAAATGAAGAGTTAAGAGAGGCTTGGGAATATTATCATACTCCTCGTGCTGCTTATCCAACTGCTCCAGGGGTTGCAACTACAAGGAGTTTAACTCAGATTATTTCTTACGATGCTTATAATAAAGCAGAAGCTTTTTTTACTCAACCTTTATTAGCAATTGTAGGAAGCGATGCCGGTAGTGCTTGGATGAGTGATGATATTTTACAAAGCGCTGTGAGCAGTTATAAGAAGAAGGTTATTCTTGAAGGAGCAAATCATATGTCATTATATGATAAAGAAATCTATGTTAGACAAGCAATCGAGCAATTAACTATTTTCTTTACAGAAACAATTATAGGTTAAACAAATTAAAATGAATAATATGAATAAGAAAGTAGTTATAATTGGAGCAAATGGGGCTATTTTAAGTCACTTAATTCAATTTTAAAACAAAATGAACATATCGAGTTAACTTTATTTGCGAGAAGTCTTGACAATTTTAAAGGCAGTGAAGCTCAATTAATCACAGGAGATGCATTAATTCAAAATGATTTGGGTAAAGCTATTGCAAATCAAGATATCGTATATGTAAATTTAGCGGGGCCTATGGATAGATTTGCCCAAAATATTGTAGAGAGTATGCAGAGAAATAAGGTGAAACGTCTAATTTTTACAACTTCTCTTGGAATATATAAAGAAGTAGCAGGGAAATTTGGAGAATGGAATCAAGCTATTATAGGTGAGGATTTAGTTCGTTATAGAAAGGCAGCTGATATTGTAGAGGTATCGGATTTAGATTATACTATTGTCCGCCCCTCATGGCTTACAGATAAAGAAGAAGAAATTTATGAAAAAACTCAAAAAAATGAACCTTTTATTGGAACTGAAGTTTCAAGAAAAGCCGTAGCTAAATATATTGTAGATTTGATTGAAAATAATGCATTGGATATTAAAGCAAGTATGGGAGTAAATAAGCCTGGAGTATATGGAGATAAGCCATCCTTTATGTAATATTATCAAATTTAATTAGATAAAAAACGCAGTTATAATTAAGACTACAAATAGCCCCAATTATTATTGATAGTTGGGGCTGTTTTATTTACTTTCCACACTTTTCAATATCTTCTCGTATCTGTAAAATTTCAGTCTTCCAATCTTGTTAAATGGTATTGCACCATTGACTGTCATATTGTTATCGTGCCAGAAAAAATACCGGGAAGCTTTTTTACTTTTAATTCTCTGTTTTATTTTTT
>JASLGC010000021.1 GCA_030150335.1 Flavobacterium sp. | reverse complement strand
CGAGTTGTTAGCGATACTTATAGGTTCGGGTAATAAAGACGAATCTGCCGTAGAGCTATGCAAGAAAATACTACTTACCTACAACAATAATCTCGGATCTTTAGCAAGGCAAAGTCTAAGTCAATTGACCTCCTTTAAGGGGATTGGTGAGGCAAAGGCAATCTCTATTATTGCCGCCTTAGAACTTGGGCAACGCAGACGAATGAGTGAGCAATTAGAGCTTTCTCAAATTACATCAAGCAAAGATGTTTTTGAGATTATGACTCCGCTTATTGGAAGTTTAGATCACGAGGAGTTTTGGGTTATCTTCTTAAATAATTCCAACAAGATTAAGTTTAAAACCTCTTTGAGTAAAGGAGGAATGACGGGAACTGTTGTAGATATTCGCGTGCTGTTTCAAATTGCCTTAGAACAAAAAGCTACAGGGATTATCTTATCTCACAATCATCCGAGTGGAAAACTCAAACCGAGTGAAGCCGATATTCAAATTACCAAAAAGATAAAAGAAGCTGGAAAAGTAATGGACGTTCAAGTATTAGATCATGTGATTATAACCGAATACAGTTATTTTAGTTTTGCAGATGAAGGACTATTATAGTGCTTACTAATTTTAGTTTACTTAATTTTGTTGTTTACACAATGAAATTATAAGTATGAGTTTTGGAGGGTTTTCAGGAAAAACAAATATATTTTTTGATTTAGATCACACTTTATGGGATTTTGAAACTAATTCAGCAAAGGCTTTTGAACAAGTAATAGCTGAATCTAATTTCCCATTCTCAAGTGAGCATTTCCTTAATTATTATGTTGACATCAATGCAGCTTATTGGGATAAATACAGTCTTAATCAAGTAAGCAAGGAAGAATTGAGAGTAGGGCGTATTCGCGATACTTTCATAGCTTTGGACTATGATAGTAATGTAGAAGAAATATTGAAGTTGGGAGAAGATTATATTCAAGCGCTGCCTAATTACAATCACTTGTTTGATGGAGCAGTGGAATTGTTAGATTACTTACAAGAGAAATATAGACTACACATTATTACCAATGGTTTTAATGAAGTACAACAGAAGAAATTGTTTAATTCAGGCATTGAAGATTACTTTTTAACGGTAACCAATTCTGAGTTGGCAGGAGTAAATAAACCTGATCCTAAGATATTTCATTACGCCATGTCTGTAGCTAAAGCAGATGTGAAAGAAGCAGTAATGGTAGGGGATAATCTATTAGCAGATATTAAAGGAGCTATAGGTGTAGGGATGGATGCTATTTATTACAATCAATTTGATAAAGAAGTAGCACCAGAAATAATACAAGTAAATGAATTAATAAAAATAAAAGACCTACTGTAAAAGTAGGTCTTTTGCTTTTAGACTATTGCTTATCATGTAATAGCTATATGTTTAATAGTCATATTTTATATGCCATCTATTTTTCAAAAATTCTCGAGTACTCTTTTCTCTACTATTATCTCCGGGTTCATAAAGTACAAGACCACGCAATTCATCGGGTAAGTAATCTTGTTCCACAAAGTTTCCAAAATAGTCATGAGGGTATTTATAGTCTTCACCATAACCTAATTCCTTCATCAATTTAGTAGGAGCATTTCTCAAGTGAATAGGAATAGACAAATCGCCAGTTTGCTTTACCACTTGCTGTGCTTTTCCTATTGCCAAATAAGACGAATTACTCTTTGGAGAAGTAGCTAAGTAAATAGCACATTGGCTTAGTAATATTCTACTTTCTGGGTTTCCTATAACGGCTACAGCCTGAAAAGTATTCGTAGCCATAATTAACGCAGTAGGGTTTGCATTTCCAATATCTTCTGAAGCAGAAATAACTAATCTTCTTGCAATGAACTTAACGTCTTCACCACCTTCAATCATTCTTGCTAACCAATACACCGCCCCATTCGGGTCACTCCCTCTAATTGATTTAATGAAAGCTGAAATAATATCGTAATGTTGTTCGCCTGTTTTGTCATACAAAACAGTATTCTTTTGAACAACCTTCATCACCATTTCATTGTTGATTTCAATTTTGTCATCCGTTGTTGCATTGACAATAAGCTCAAAAGTATTTAAAAGTTTACGACCATCTCCACCAGACAATCTAAAAAGAGCTTCCGTTTCTTTCAGCGTAATTTCCTTAGATTGTAGAAACTTGTCCTTTTCTAAAGCGCGAATAAGCAATGCGTGTAAGTCCTCTTTTGTGAAGGCATTCAGCGTATAGACCTGACATCTTGAAAGTAGGGCAGGAATCACTTCAAAACTTGGGTTTTCGGTCGTAGCCCCAATCAGAGTAACCCAACCGCGTTCAACTGCTGCAAGTAAAGAGTCTTGTTGTGATTTACTAAAACGGTGAATCTCATCAATAAATAAAATAGGGTTTCTCGCTGCAAATAAGCCTGTATTTGACTTAGCCTTGTCAATTACTTCACGAATGTCTTTTACCCCAGCATTAATGGCGCTTAATACATAGAAAGGGCGTTCACTTTCTTTAGCGATAATCTCAGCTAAAGTAGTTTTTCCAGTACCAGGAGGTCCCCAAAAGATAAGAGAAGGGATAAATCCCATTTTCAATTGGTTTGTAAGAATACCACTTTCTCCAACTAAATGAGATTGGCTGATATAGTCTTGTAGTGAATGCGGTCTGACTCTCTCTGCTAAAGGTGCTTCCATAATGCGTTTCTTAATTACTTTACTTACAAAAATACAACGCTTTTTTGAACTTCATCGGCAATCTGTTTATTATGATTTATTCAGGTGCTTTTTATAGGGGTGAAATTGGATTGAAAAGGGTAGAAGTACAAGAATAAGATGTGCTAATTGTGTATTTGTATCTAAATATATATGACGTAATGCGATATTTTGTTTTGAATAAAATTAGAGTTTTTCAAGTGTTTTTTTGGTAAAAAAGGGTTTAATATTTTGGTTTTTGACTAAAAACAGTCTTTTTTTTATGTAATTCAAGTCGTTTTTAGCTTAAAAACAACTCACAATAGATGTGTTCGACGTTGTCTTTTTAAGGGGTGTTATCATGTTTTTTACAGTTAAAACCCAGTAATTACAGGGGGTGAGGGTGTTTGTGTTATGTAGATTTGATTAAACTCTTGTCTTATACTTGTTTACGCCTTGTGAGAGTATTCTCTGAGTATTGTCTGACAATAGTCCGACATTGAGGCTCTGAGCCCTTGTATTCTCAGAGAATTGTGGGAGGGGAGTCAGACATGCCTATTTTGGAACTGTTTTATAACGCTATTTAAATCTTGTGATATGAAAAGAGGTGTTGTCTAAGAAGTCTTTGTTTACAAGGGATGGAGTAGGTTGTTTGGGGAGTTTGTTAATTGAGAAGAAGCTAAGTCTTGCTTTAGGAAATTGCTTAGAGATTAAAACGTAATTAAATTTTCTTTTGACTGTTAATATTCGCAATAGTTGCTAAATTAGGAGGATGAAACAAAAGCTTCCTCCATTCTCCATATCGCTATTGTTATTGCCACTGTTCTTTGTGGTGATTATATGGTGTGTGTATTGGGCAGATTGGACTTATTACTTAGAGTTGTATAGGTATGGAGTTTATCCACGAACGTTAAGTGGTTTAAAAGGAATATTCTTCAGCCCTTTTATCCATGGGGGATTAAAACATTTGTACAACAATTCAGCCGCTATTTTTGTGTTGCTAACCCT
>JASLGC010000314.1 GCA_030150335.1 Flavobacterium sp. | reverse complement strand
CCTTGTTCAGGTAAAGCTTTCAACATCGCTAAACGTTCACTTTTCGGATATCCTTCTTTGTAAAACGATGAAAGTGAAGTTCTAAGCAATCCATTTGTATAGTTTTTAAAATGAACCAAATCACTAATATCTTTATTAGATTTAGCGATACTAACACAAAATAAATAATAATTTAACAATGCTAAATAAACAGCTTTTATTGATTTATACACCTGTTTTTTTCTTGATAATGAATTGGTGTGATATACATAATAATATTCTTTTTTATTATTAAAAAACACATCTTTACAATACTGTAAATAACTTAGTATAAATACAGTATCTTCATGAATCTTTATTTTTTCATCAAAAAATATATTTCTCTCTTTTAGTATAGTTGCTCTAAATAACTTCCCAAATAAAAACCCTGTTTTATGTAACTTATATTCATTAAATAAGGCATTAAAATCAGCTATAGAAACAACTCTTGGAGACATTTCTTTCACCACTTCATAGTCAAAACCCACTGTATGAAAACCATGAATAATAAAATCCGCGTTTGTCTCTGTATAATCATTTACAAGACTACTCAAGTAGTTTTCTGAGACATAATCATCACTATCTGCAAAAACAATATATTCTCCTTTACAAACTTGTAAGCCATAATTTCTTGCTTTAGACACACCTCCATTTTCAGTACTTACAACATGAATACGAGAATCCTTTAAAGCGTAATTATCACAAATTTCTTTTGTATTATCTTTAGAGCCATCATTTATAATTATCAATTCAAAATCTTTAAAACTTTGAGATAATAAACTATCTATACATTTTACAATTGTTTTTTCTACATTGTAGGCTGGTATAATAACAGAGACTTTAGGCATTTTTTTGTTTCGATTTTACAAGATAGAATTAGATATTTATTTGCTATCCCTCTAAATTATTTAAGTGCAAACTTATTTAATATTTTCTTATTTCATACCATCTTTATTAATGAAAATTTCCTATTTATTAAAAATAATTATAAAAAAAAGACGCATATACTGCGTCTTTATAAAAACAAAAAAGCTGTGACAGAATCACAGCTTTTCTTGTATATATATCTTACCAGAATCCTAAGAATTTCCACCATGCTCCACCGATGATAATCCAAATAAGTAAGTTTACCACACTCATAATGAATCCTGTTTTCCACCATTCTCCTAAAGTAGTGTATCCCGAACCAAAGATAATTGGCGCTGTACCAGTACCGTAGTGAGTTAATGACATCATCAATGATGAAGAGAAACCTAATCCTAATGCTAATAACATTGGTGGTGCTCCTAATGCAATACCTGCAGCGAAAAACGCCCCAAACATTGCTGTAATGTGTGCTGTAGTACTTGCGAAGAAGTAGTGAGAGTACACATATACTAAAAGCAATATAATTACTCCTATAATCCAGCTAACTCCTAAGTGGTCAATTCCTGTTCCTACTGTAGTAGCTAACCAAGAAACTAATCCTAATTTACCTAAGAAACTTGCCATCATAACCAAGGCTGCAAACCATACTACTGTATCCCACGCTCCTTTGTTTTTCAAGATATCATCCCAACTTAATACTCCAGAAACGATTAAGATAGACAATCCTACGAAAGCTGCTGTAGTTGGTTGTATTACAAATGCACTACCGAAAATCATCGCTGGTACACCTGCCCACATAATTAATAACAAGATAAATACTCCTAAAGTGATTTTTTCAGCTAAAGAGAAAGGCCCTAAATCTCTAATTTGAGATTTTGCAAACTCTGGTGCATCTGGTGTCTCTTTAATTTCTGGTGGGTAAATTAAGAAGATAACCAATGGCATCACAATTAATGAGATAATTGCTGGTACAAACGCTGCAACCGCCCATGTAATCCAAGAAATATGTTGCCCTGGAGATGTTCCCTCGTAAATCAAACTTACAATTAACGGGTTGGGAGCTGTTGCTGTAATAAACATTGCAGATGTAATTGGATTGGTATTGTAGTTTACCAATGCTAAATACCTTCCGATTTTCTCTGTAGAACCTCTCTCTGGCTTAGAACCAAAACTTGAGGCAATCGAACGCATAATCGGGTGAATAATTCCTCCCCCACGCGCTGTGTTACTTGGTGTTACAGGAGCTAAGATTGTCTCTGCAAACGATAAGGCATACGCAATACCTAATGTTTTCTTACCAAATAATGATATTAAAAAATAACCGATACGCGCTCCTAATCCTGTTTTACTCAAACTGATGGAAATCATGATTGAAATACCAATTAACCAAATAAGGTCGTTTGAAAAACCACTCAATGCATCTGCTAATGCCGCTTTTGAGTTGCCAGGATTAGTAACTCCCGTAATGGCTACTAATGCTATAGCTACAATGGATACCCCACCGATAGGTAGAGCTTTTCCAATAATTGCTGCGATTGTCCCTACGAATAACGCCAACAAATGCCATGCATTTGGACTTACTCCTTCAGGAACTGGGACTAAAAACCAAATAATTAATGTTAATGCTACAGCGACTAACGCTGGTACTGGTTTAATGGGGTCTAATTTACTTGCCATCTTACTCTCAATTTTTGTCTTAATTACAATCTTTAAATAGAAAGAACACGATTGTTGTAGTTCAAACAACAAAAATTTACTTTACCGAAAACATTGAATTAAACATCAATCTCATTTCAAATGAAATGGAAAACTTACCCGTCCAATTTCTCTCTCATTATATAGGAGATAAACAATCTGAAGTAATAGGGACTTAATGAAGTCTTAATCACAAATAGTCTTTGGCAATAGCTTCGAACTTCTATTCTTTTACCTTTTTTCTTTTTATAGCAACAAATAAGCCAAACCTATTTTTCATTAACAGATTTTTATATTTTTTTTTGCTGCCTTAAATAACAGAGCTACTATTTTTCAAAAAAAAGACCTTTTTACAATCCTCTTTTTTATAGTATTACTACAGGTGAGTTCAATTTAGAAACAAGAAATAATCCACTGCCAAAATAATAGAGACTTAAACACTCAACAAGTTGAATAACAAACATTTAAAACCAAACTCACTCTTTATTATTTGATAATAAAATTACAAAAAATCATTCTAACAGCTGGTACGTTTTGCGAAAAAAAACAACACAAAAGAGATAAAAAACACCATTTTAAAAAACAAGAAAAATCTTCTTTTTTTAACTCTCTTTATATTAAAGCCTTAGCAACAAGATAGAAGTTAAGAGTATTATTTAAAACTATTCTGTTTTGTGTTTATGACGTATTTTTAAACATTAAAAAGGGTTTTTCATTAATTTTTAAGAGCTATTTGCCGAAGATTGACATTAAAAACACCTTTTGAAAAATAAAATTCTGCGTAAATGGGTTAAATCATCAGCTAAACTTCACTTTTAAACGCTTCGAAGTTCTTTCGACTATCTTCCGTTATTCCAGCGATTATATCTAATTTATTCGAAGAAATAACGCAGTCTATTCTAAGTCTTGTCGCTTCTATCCTACTTCAGCTAATTTCTTATCGTACAATTTGCATTTACAACAATGCTTCTCCTTTCGATTTGCGCTGCTTATTAATGCTCAAAAACGGTCATTTGCGGTAGTTTCCGGTTATTTACAGTCGTTAGTGACCTCTCGAGAAAAACGTAACCTCTAAGCGAATATTTTTACATCATGATTAATGTATAACGCTAAAATTTAACAACATGGCTAAAGCTCCTAATGGAATTCTTGGTCAATTCATCGGTAAGGTAGGCCCTGTAGTTGGGGTGAACTATCGCGGTCAATTGATTATAAAGAGTATCCCTTCCAAATCAACTAAAAAGAGAAGTGAAAAACAATTGATGACTCAGGCTAAATTTGGTATGATGATGAACTTTCTCGCTCCTCTACAATCCATCGTAAATAGGTATTTTACTACTTCGGATAAGACTAAAATAGGAATGAACATCGTTTCTTCTTATTTTCTAAAGGAAGTTATCTCTATTCAAAATGAGCAATTTGAATTTGCTTTTGAAAAGGCTGTATTTACTCAAGGTATTCTATCGCCTGCTTTTATCTACCATAAACAAATTGTCAACGAAAATGAAGTTACCCTAAATTGGTATGACAATACAGATAATGGTCTTGCAAAAAAAGATGATAACTTGATGATAATTAGTTATTGCATTGCTGTAGGAGAACTTCGCTTATTTGCCAATGCTGCGAAGCGAACTGATTCTAAAGTAGTATTGCAAATGCCTCCTAATTGGCATTCTACCCTACACTTTTGGACGTTTTGGGTTAGTCCCTGCGAGAAGTTTCACTCAACAAGTATCTATGCTGGTATGGTCGATTTATAGCTATATACCGCTATAACCAACAACACCCTTGCAAAACAGCAAAGGTGTTGTTGGTTATCATTTCAATTGATGTCATAATTCTCATTAAAATACTAATGAATGACCTCTGTATTTTATTTATATAATATGTGTGAATTGTAAAACTTAACTCAACACTAACTTCTGTGTCAATACCTCTAACCATGTATTGCGTTCGTTTACTACAAACTTCAACTCACTCCCCGTTTTAGTACGTACAAGTAAGCCATTATCTATAAATCCCATTGTTTTGCATTTGTCAATACTTACAATACTTTCTAAAGGCAACTTAGTAATGCCACTTTGTATATTGTATTTATGAGAAATAAAAACGAGATGCTGGTTGGTTAAAAACAATTTACCTCCTACTGCTTCCGAACCACGAAATATGTTGGCCACTCCTTCTGCTTCTAAAACCTCATCTTCTGCTAAGTCAATCTTTATACTGTTGTCAACCTTTTTACCGAACTTGTTTATCGCATATATAAAAACGAAAAACCACACCACACTAAATACAACACTCTGTATGGCATAAGAAATCATGGATGACCTTTGTCCTAACACTGTATCTATTATCAATAATAATAGCGCATAGATTACCATTATTCCCAATAGATAAACAACCTTTGCTTTTAAACTTATATCTATTTTGTCCTTACCTATTTTCATAAATTATGCATTTTAAACTATATCAAATATACAGATTTACAACTAATTTTATTACTTATTAATATAATTACAACCAAATAATATATTAAGGTAAATTATTACCAACAACAAAGAACTAAATTCAGTTTATAAATGATACAAAAATGGAGCATATACATAAGGATGGAAGTAAGCGTTTGCGATTTTTGCACATACATAAATGAAAAAAGAAAAGGGGTATTCCATAGATAGAACACCCCTTTTCAAACTTAAAAAAACTCAAATTTAACTGGTAAAAACAATATTGCTTTACCACTATTCTTTTATATTTTCACAGTCCACATCTACTGTCAATGAATCATACTTCTTGCAGATGATGTCTTCTCTTTTAATCAATAATACCTATTCTATCTTTTTAAAAATAGATGCCTTATATATATCATCTAATCCGTAAAATTGGATGTTTTTGTATATCAATGTTGGCATAATCAATTGCTTCCCCATCCCTTTATTGATGCTTGCAGCAACCAATTCAGAACAGTATAGCTTATCGTCATTTGCGGCGTCAAATTCCAAATCAAAAGATACCTGATGCTTGTAATACTCCTTTGCTTGTGTCAATATAGCTTGTCTCGAAATAGAATCTAATGTATTGCTATAGAAAGCATACTCGCTTATTTCATTTAAAAATAATCCAATAGGTTCTTTCATTACAATCCCTTGACCGGTAAGTTCACTGGCTTCTATATGAATCACATATACGCTATCCCTCACTCTTTCAATTAATCCAATATGAGAATACTTCTTGTCACGAGAACCTAACTCCTTAAAGAAATTAGAAAAGTATCCATTGCCCTTGCGAACTACAATATCTCCTGCTTTTAAATCTACGGATGGATAAATTACAGTGTCTGTTTTCACAGGACTTGAACAACTTATCAGCAACCCAATAAAAACCACACAAAAAACTCGCGTCAGACTTATTTCTTTTTGTCCATGTGTACTAACCATTTACCATCAATCTTCACAACGTGCATTTGCTCTTCTTTTCCATCTTGATTTTTAAACTTTACCCAAGCTTCATTGCCAACAATTGAGTCTTTTATAAATTCAAATTTATAATTAGGCTCAATTCCAATTCCTCCAAAAGCCGATGCTAAGTCAACCAATTTACCTGTTGATTCTGTTGCATATTTTTTAGCTTCATCTACTTTACCTTTTGATATGTTCTCTGTAAAGTTCTTAACAGAATTTTTTGGTCCATTTGAACAAGAAACCATCGCTATAGCTACTGCAATTATTGCGAATATTTTTTTCATTTCACTCTTTTTTTATCTCCTTAAAGGTATAATTTTTTTGTTAAAAATTTAAATAAAAAAATGTTATCATATTGAAGATGCGATTACAAGACGTTTTTAACTCTTTCTATTTTCACCTATTTACATCATTATCTCTAAATACTTAACTTTTTAATCTTAATCGTTGTTACAAAAAACGACAACCATATATTATTAACATCTTCACCAAATGTGATATTTTATTTCCTACTTAAAGTATTTAAAAATTAAAAGGGTGACTTTGGACTAACAACCATCGCTTTTTAATTTCAGAATAAGCTAATGTCAATAATTACCGTACTTTTTAAATATAACGTACATTGCTTTTATTTAAAAATAAACATAAAAAAAGCTACCCCATGGGATAGCCTCTTTCCTTACACTTACTTTTATTTCTTTTTCAATATTGTTTTACATACAAATACAAAATGATTGAAAATGAAAAACACCGAGATGTTTTTTACTGAAATACCTCTTGGTCTTACTATAGCAAATATAAAACGGATAACTCTCCTTACTTTACGGAAATCCTCATTTGCTGATATTTTTTCTAAATTTTTTACTATTTATAAGTTAGTTTTATCATAAAACATATTATTAAACCAAGTAATTAAGCTATTTTATTTTTTCAAACGAGTGATTGTCAACACAGTACTTCTTGACAATAGTTGATTTAATTCTTCTCAATAAAACTCTACTATGCGAATAACTTTTTACATCTATCTTATAGATGTATTTTTAAAGAAGCCAATTATGAGTACGTCTTTAATCTAAAACCAATTAAATGACTACAAACCCCCTTTTCCGCTATGATACTCATATTGGGCACACCAACTTAAATCAAGCGAAATATCTGCCCTAATAAGCCTTTAGAATTACGTAATAGTCGTAAATGACAATAGAGAATGTCCAAAAAATGTTTACTGGGCTATGTTTATGCAATTATTAAGTGAAGAACTATACAGAATCTTAGGAGAGAATAAACATACTTGCTAATGGCTTTTGTACTCTCTTGTTTTTTGAAATAACACATAGCAACTTATGCTCATTATAATGCCGATAAATCTTCAAGGGAAAAAGAAATGTAAGAAATGTAGTTTTGAACCAAGGAAAGTAATGTCCAAAAAAAATCCCCAGTCAGAATTGGAAGCCTGACCAGGGAACAAATCAGCAGTAATAACAGTTGCTGCTAACGGTTGCAATATTACGCATATTTCCCGTCTGCGCAAGGGTTTCATACAAGTATTTTTAAATTATTTTTTAACAATTACATTATCAGACAGATATAAGCTTAAAAAATATTAGATATTTAAACTAAACCTCATCAATCTGTAATTTTAAAGGGGTTTTCCTCTTATAAATTGGTAATAAAAAAGCTTATTTATGCGAAAAGCTTTTGAACAGCGCTAAAAATTGTTACTCATTATCTTTTTTTACAAGGGTGTATTTTACTCTTTCACCAAACCCTGGCGTTGCGTATCCCACCACTATTTCTTGAGCTACTTGTCCATCTATTTCGTAAACCACGCTAACAGCACAATCTTTTTGAACTTCTAACCAAATTGTTTTGCTTTGCCCTATATTCAATTTTGGGATTGTGTAATCTTCGCAGCCTATCAATCTCACATCTGTTAGCACCTTTTCTGTACTATTTGTAAATGTAATTCGCAGATGACTCTTGATAATTACTCCTACAAATGCGAAAGAAGCTAAAAAAGGTACGTTGATAAGCATTACCATACATGTTCTGTATAGCTTCTTTCTATCGCCTTTGCTCTTTATTATTTTAAAGATTAAGCGACCAAAATAAACTATATTAATTACTATCAAAGCTACTGTTAATCCATATAAGAAATCAACAATATCGCCACTCCATACAGGGCTTATATACAATAAAATCAATGTAATAAAACCACTAACAAACAACGAAAGCGCAAGCTTGTGTCCTAATTTACTTTCATTTTTACTTTGCATAACTCCTTTTTAACTTTACAACAAGATACTTACTTATTTACTATAAATAAGAAACATATTTACTTTTTATTTACAATTTGAGAATAACTCCTCCTCTATTCTAAAAAAAACTACAGATGTGTTATTTTAACCTCTTTTTCGTATTAAAAATCACTGTTACATTTCCCTTTATTCTTTTACTGACTATTAAATTGGTATTAATCAAAAATAAAAAACAACCTCTTTTATTATTCACAATTACCAAGATAGCATTCTTAAATATTTAACGATTATTTACTGAAATTAAATATTAACTTTTAATAACATAAACACGTTAATTCAAAACACATTGTGATATAATTTCTTATAAAATAATAAGAAATTTAAAAAAAACTCAAAATCACTAATTTATTTTATGACGAAAATCATAAACAACGAAGCGTTTTATGTTCTAAATTCGCAGTAATCAAACTTAATATTGAAAGAAAATGAAAAGAAAATACACTTCAATTGCATTTATCACAATACCTTGTTTGACACTTATGAATTGTAATGACAATACTAAACTTCCTAAAGAAGAAATTATTATTACGAATGAAAGAAATATTGACACAACAGAATACCAAAAAAGTATAGGAAAGGAAATAGACACTCAAACAGTTGCAACAACAGACATAAACGCCAATAAAACTCCTTCTGAAAGAATTGATTTGACAGATAAGGGAATTGGCCCAATTAAAAACATAACCTTTCAAGCAATAGACCAGAAATTAGCAGATAAAGGGCAAGAAATTTATAAAAACATGTGCACAGCTTGCCATAAACCTACTAAAA
Source organism: Flavobacterium sp. (assembly GCA_030150335.1). Lineage (GTDB taxonomy): Bacteria > Bacteroidota > Bacteroidia > Flavobacteriales > Flavobacteriaceae > Flavobacterium. The sequence continues at coordinate 1,444 of JASLGC010000314.1, read as the reverse complement.
AATTTATAGGACCAGCCCCTAAAGGTATTCTCGAAAGAAGAACTCCGGAATGGGTAATGAATATGATATTAAATCCTGAAAAAATGATTATGCAGAACCCTTTAGCAAAGGACTTGCTCATTGAATTTAATAGTGCTCCTATGGCAAACCAAAACTTAACACAAGAGGAAGCAAGAGCTGTTTTGGAATACTTTAGAACATTATAAGTAGAACTCATCCTATTAACAAAAAAACATTTCATAACGATGAAAAGGTATTTTAGATTAATAATTATTACCTCGTTTGTTCCCCTACTTCTTTTGAACTGTGGTAAAACAAATAAGGAGAGTAAAAAGGCGGGAGCCTTAGCTACGAATGCTGCTGAAAAAGTTTATGTAGCGCCTGGTGAATATGATGAATATTATGGTTTCTTTTCTGGTGGGTTTAGTGGACAACTTTCTGTTTACGGAATTCCTTCTGGTAGGCTTTTAAAAGTAATACCGGTTTTTTCACAAGACCCTGAAAAAGCGTATGGCTATAATGAAGAGACAAAACCAATGCTGATGACTTCCCATGGGTTTATTCCTTGGGATGACTCCCACCACCCTGATATCTCTCAAACCAAAGGAGAAGTTGATGGTCGTTGGATATTTATAAATGGAAATAATACACCGAGAATTGCAAGAATAGACTTGCAAGACTTTAATACAGCAGAGATTCTTGAAATCCCAAATAGCGCAGGGAATCACAGTTCTGCTTTTGTAACTGAAAATACTGAATATGTGGTAGCTGGTACGCGTTTTTCTGTTCCTATTCCACAGAAAGATATGCCTATCAAGGAATATAAAGGCAAGTTTAAAGGTAGCTTATCGTTTATAAGCGTTGACCCTAAAACAGGGAATATGAATTTGGCTTTTCAAATCTTAATGCCTGGATTTAATTATGACTTAGCTCATCCTGGTAGAGGTAAATCAAATGGTTGGTTTTTCTTTACTACTTATAATACGGAAGAGGCGCATAGTTTGCTTGAAGTGAACTCCTCTCAGAATGATAAAGACTTTATTGCTGCTGTTAATTGGAAGAAAGCAGAAGAATATATAAAAGCAGGTAAAGGTGTAAAAATGCCTGCTAAATACACACATAACCAACTAAATAACGCTACTCATGTGGCAACTAGCACCATGAAAAATGAAGTGCTAGTACTTGATGCAAGTCAATTGCCAGGATTAGTTTACCTATTACCCACTCCTAAGTCACCTCACGGCTGTGATGTAGACCCGTCTGGTGAGTATATTGTGGGTAATGGGAAACTATCTGCTAATCTTACTGTGCACTCGTTTACTAAAATGTTGGATGCGATTGAAAAGAAAAAATTTGATGGGGAAGCTTATGGTATACCAATACTAAAATTTGATGACATCCTCGCTGGTGTAGTAGAACAACCTGGATTAGGTCCTTTACATAC
>JASLGC010000282.1 GCA_030150335.1 Flavobacterium sp. | reverse complement strand
ATTAAAAGAACTTTGTCAAAAGTAACTTGAGTTCCTTCTTCTGATGCAAGACGGTGTACATACACTTTTTGGTCTTTGCTAACTTTGAATTGTTGCCCTGCTATCTCTACGATTGCGTACATAACAATAAATTAAGATGTTTATTAAGGGTGCAAATATAAACTTATTTTTTTATATACAAAAGAAAGTAATCAACAACCTTAACTATTTTTTGAGTGTAGATGTTTGTAAATGAGCTGTTTCCAAAAAATAAGCGAACTATTTATTATATAAGTTATTTATGATTAGCTATTGATGAGTTGATGGGAGTGCTATTTTATTACTTTAAATTCATGTAAATGAAATATTTACTGTTTTAAAAAAGACAATGATGTACTTTAAAAAATACCATTTTGAGAATGAATAGACAGAATAATGCATTCGAAAGAGTAAATATGAAAAAAAAGACCTTAAAAGTGTAACAAATCAAAGAATTAGGTTACTAATTGTACTATAACCTAATTTCAAAATATTTGTAGAATGAAAAAATCATTGTTGATTTTAAGTGCTTTATTCTTCGGAATATCGGCTTCAGCTCAAAAAGTGGAATTCGATCAGTACACTTTAGACAACGGACTACACGTTATCTTACATCAAGATAAATCTGCGCCAGTAGTTATTACCTCAGTAATGTACCACGTTGGTGCAAAAGACGAAAATCCAGAAAGAACAGGATTTGCTCACTTTTTTGAGCACTTATTATTTGAAGGAACAAAAAATATCGAGCGCGGTGAGTGGTTTAAACTTGTAACTGCAAACGGAGGTCAGAATAATGCTAATACTTCAGACGATAGAACTTACTACTACGAAGTATTCCCTTCTAACAATTTAGAGTTGGCTTTATGGATGGAATCTGAGCGTTTAATGCACCCAGTTATTAATCAAATAGGTGTAGATACACAAAACGAAGTAGTTAAAGAAGAAAAAAGACTACGTGTAGACAACCAACCTTATGGTCAATTATTCTCAGAAGTAAAGAAAAATTTATTTACAAAACACCCTTATCATTGGTCGCCAATTGGTTCAATGGAGCACTTAGATGCAGCAACTTTAGATGAGTTTTTAGCATTTAATAAGAAGTTCTATGTTCCTAATAACGCAGTATTAGTAGTAGCAGGAGATTTTGAAAAAGAACAAGCTAAAACTTGGATTAAAGAATATTTCGGTGCTATTGCAAAAGGAGCAGACGTAGCTCGTACTAAAATTGAAGAAGAGCCAATCACTAAAGAATTGAAAGCGGAGTTTGAAGACCCAAACATTCAATTGCCAATGGTTGTTGAAGCTTATCGCACACCGTCAATGAAAACACGTGAAGCAAGAGTATTAGACATGATTTCTTCTGTTTTATCAGGAGGAAAAAGCTCAAGACTTTACAAAAAAGTTGTTGACGAAAAGAAAATGGCTTTAGAGATGTCATCATTTAGTTTTAGCCAAGAAGATTACGGTATTTATTTCATTTACGGAATTCCAATGCAAGGATTTACTTCTGCAGATTTAGTAAAAGAAATGGATGAAGAAATTGAAAAGTTACAAACAGAATTAATTTCTGAGCGTGATTTCCAAAAATTACAAAACATTTTTGAGAAACAATACGTTGACCAAAATGCGAATGTAGAAGGATTAGCTCACAATTTAGCTACATACTATTTATTGTATGGAGATGTGAACTTGATTAATACGAATATAGATATCTATAGAAGTATTACAAGAGAGGAAATCCGCGACGTAGCTAAAAAGTACTTGAACAAAAATCAAAGATTACTTTTAGATTACGTTCCAGAAAAAAAAGCTAATAACTAATCAAAAAGACACTGTAAAATGAAAAAAGTATATATTTATGCAGCGAGTTTAGCATTTGCATTCGTTGCTATGCAAGCTCAAGCACAAGATAGAAAACAACCAGCAGCTGGGCCAGCACCAACTGTACACATTAGTCAACCTACTTCATTTGTATTAAAAAATGGAATGAAGGTATTGGTTGTTCAAAACAGTAAACTACCAAGAGTTTCTTACTCATTGACAATTGACAATCCTTTAGTATTTGAAGGAGAAAAAGCAGGGGTTTCTTCTGTATTCTCTCAAATGTTAGGGAATGGAACTAAGAAAATGAAAAAAGAGCAATTCACAGAAGAAATTGACTTCTTAGGAGCAAGTATCAAATTCCATTCGAATGGAGCTTTTGGAAGTGGATTGTCAAAATACAACGACAGAGTGCTAAGTCTTTTAGCTGATGGAGCATTAAATTCAATTCTTACAGAAGAAGAATTTGAAAAAGTAAAAGCACAAGCTATCGAGGGAATCAAATCTGGAGATAAAAGTGTTACAGCTATTGCTCATCGTGTAGAAGACGCCTTATTATATGGTAAAAACACGCCAGCAGGTGAGTTTGAAACAATAGAAAGTGTTCAAAACATTACGTTAGCTGATGTACAAGACTACTATAAAAAATACTTCACTCCAGAAAATGCTTATTTAGTAATAGTAGGGGACATTGATTACAAAAAAACAGAGAAATTAGTTCGTTCATTATTCGATGGATGGAAGAACACTAAAACTCAGTATAACGAGTATGAAATGAATGGCAACGTTGCAAAAACACAGATTGATTTTGTTGACATGCCAAACGCTGTTCAGTCAGAAATTGCTTTAGTAAATGAAGTAGAGTTAAAAATGACAGACAAGGATTATTTTGCAGCTATTTTAGCTAATCAAATCCTTGGAGGAGGAGGGGAAGGACGTTTGTTCTTAAACCTACGTGAAGCACACGGATGGACATACGGAGCTTATTCTTCAGTTGGTACAGCTCGTAAATATCCAGGTAAATTTAAAGCAGAAGCTTCAGTTCGTAACGTTGTTACAGACAGTGCTGTTACTGAGTTTATCAAAGAAATTGACTTAATTCGCACTACATTAGTAAAAGACGAAGAGTTGAAAATGGCTAAAGCTAAATACGTTGGTAACTTCGTAATGGAGATTCAAAAACCAGCTACAGTAGCAAGATATGCTTTAAATAAAGAGTTACACAAATTACCAGCTGATTTTTACGAAAACTACATCAAAAACATCAATGCTGTTACAGCAGAAGACGTTCAGAAAGCAGCACAAAAATATTTCTTAAAAGACAATATGCGTATTGTAATTGTAGGAAAAGGAGCTGAAGTAATTGATGGGTTAGAGAAATTAGGATTACCTGTAAATTTCTATAGTAAAGAAGCAGATGCTGTTGAAAAACCAGTATTCAAAAAAGAACTTCCGGCAGGAATTACAGCTGCTACTTTATTAGATAAATATATCAACGCTATCGGTGGAGATAAGAAATTAGCAGATGTAAAAAGTGTTATGGCTGTAAGCTCTACTACAATTCAAGGAATGACTTTGGATATGGTTAGTAAAGTGAAAAAAGGATATGCTGTATTAGAGCAAAAGATGATGGGTAATGTAATGTCAAAACAAGTTGTTACTCCTAAAGAAGGATTTGTAATGGCACAAGGACAAAAAATGCCATTAGAAGGAGCAGCTTTAGTAGAAGCACAGAATTCAGCTATGCCTTTCCCAGAACTTGATTGGAAAAAAGACACAAGCATTGTATTGACAGGAGTTGAAGCAATTAATGGAAAAGATGCAATAGGATTACAAGTAGGTAAGTCTGTTCATTATTACGATGTAGAATCAGGGCTTAAAGTAGCTACGATTAGCACAATAGAGCAAGGAGGTCAAACGATGACTCAATCTCTTTACTTGAGTGACTACAAAGAAGTAAAAGGAATTAAATTCCCATTCAAACAAGTAATGAATGTAGGAATGGAATTAGAAGTGAATGTTACTGACGTTAAAATTAACGAAGGAGTAACTGACGCGGATTTTAAATAATTGATTATCTAAATCATAAGAATGAAAAAGCAACTGTATATCAGTTGCTTTTTTTTATTTTTGTACCTTTATATAAGTAGAATTTTAAAAAAGTGTTCAAATGAAAGTAACAAAATCAGTTTTAGTAGCAATTCTTGGGGCAACTGCATTGGTTAGTTGTAAGAATGAAACTAAGGTGCAAGAAGAAGCAATGGTAGAACAAACAACTACTGCTGCTACAGATTCTAAAGAGATTGCTGGAAAAGTAGAGAATGCTACATTTCAGATTGAAGGAATGACTTGCGAGATTGGATGTGCTAAATTAATTGAAGGAAAATTAGCAGGTTTAGACGGAGTAAAAGGAGCAAAAGTAGATTTTGACTCTAAAACAGCTACAGTAGAATTTGATGATGCTAAGCAAAACTCAGAATCATTAACAAAAACAGTAGAGAAAATTGCAAACGGAATCTACAAAGTAGATAATATGCAAGTTGCAGAAAGTAAATAAAATTAGAGTTTAATATATCTAAGTATAGACAATAAAAAAGTCATCTCATTGAGGTGACTTTTTTATTGTCTATAAATGCTTGTTGTCTGACTTGCGTATTATTAATCCCCTCATTTTATATTTCTTAGTAAAAACGAATATTACTTTACCCTATTAGCTCTAAAACATAATGGAGTAAGCTATTTGTGATTTATAGCTCGTTTTAAGCTTATATTATCTTACTACAAGGGCAAAGCTGTATTCTATAATGTAATGCAGTATAAGTGAGTCTAAATTACTTATAGAAAGGTTTTTCGGCACAATGCTGGCACATTACCGGCATAATTCCCTTAAAAACGGGCTTTTTCGTGGAGAAATGTGCCAGTTTTGTGGAGCGAATGTGCTATGAATTACAATGCGCCATCTATTTATGGTATTATTTGTTGTTTAATTTTGAGTACTAATCAGATTTAAAACAACCTAATTCAGGTGAGAGATACATGAATAAAAAAAAGCCCTCTTTATATAAGAGAGCTTTGATATTATTGAGAACTGATGAGTTTCTTTATTTGTTATTCGTAGGATTATTCACCCATTCTAAAGATTCCATAATTCTTCTCATATCTTTTTTTACATAATCTGTAGCAGGTAAGATAGAGTCATAATTTGGTTTCGCATAGAAATAAAGAGAAGCTACTAAAAAGTTTTTTACACTATCCGTTGCGTAAAACTGTACGTTAGTTGCCGCATTACCTTTCACATCATAAAAGATACCGTATGTTTTGGCATCTGGATTAACGAAAGGTTGCTCTATAATTTCATCTGCTTTTACAAAATGCTCATAAGTCAACTTTTGTGCATCTTTAAGTAATAAGTTCAAATTGTTTTCAACAGGCTTATAGTTTAAAAAGATTGTTGCTTTCATTTGAGGATAGTGAATCTCAAGAGAATTCTTTTTTGCCTCTTTAATCTTAGCCCATTTATTTTGGGCAAATTGGTAGTTAGCATTACTATTATAAGTAATGTATTCTTGTTGCGGGTATTCCAATGCTAAGAAAGCATCAGGTTTAGGAGTTGTTTCTTCTTTACAAGATGTAAGAAAAGCAAAAAGGAATAAGCTACCTATTAGATGAAATTTCATTGAACTCTTTATTATAATTAATTAAGTATAGAATTAAAACGGCAAACCGTCGTCATTCGATTCTTTTGGGATGTTAAAGTTATCAATATTTGCTTTTTTTTCAGTGTCAATTGCAGATTTATTTTTGTTGTCACTGTCTTTTTTAGTATCTAAAAACATAAACTCGGTTACCATAATTTCTACAGTTTGCCTTGGAGTACCATCTTCCGCTTGCCATTGGCGTGTACGGATACGTCCCTCCACATAGATACGGTCTCCTTTAGATAAGTATTTCTCACACATTTCAGCAGCTTTGTTTTTTACAACTAAGTTGTGCCATTCAGTAGAAGTGTACTTTTCATTGGTAGTTTTATTTAAATACACTTCATTTGTTGCAATAGGAAAGCGTCCGATGCAATTTCCATTCTCGAAATAGTGCATTTTGACATTGTCGCCGAGATGACCTATAAGGGTTACTTTATTTAATGTGCCGTTCATATTGTTAATAGGTTAAGTGTTTTAAATCTATTGAATTAATAAAGTTATGAATAACAATTGGAAAACCAAACTTATTTAAATCATCCCAATGTGTACTATTTCTTAAATTTACGGGAGATTTAATTAGCCAAAAGTGAATATGCAGTTTTTGGTGTGATAATATATGTATAATGTGTTCTTCATTTAATAAAACCACTTCATCATACTTTATATTAGTATGTTTTTCATTTAATATTGAATGAATGTCAATTTTATCTTCCTCAAATCTATCTACAACTGGAAATTGGTATAATTGTTGCCAAATATCTTTTTGAGTCCTTTGTTCAATTAGAGTATTTTTGTTGTTGTCTACAAATATAAAAAAGTCTAAATAGCGTTTTCTTACTTTTACTTTTGCTAATTTTACAGGAAGGTTTTCAATTTGATTAGTTTGAAACGCTACGCAGTCTGATGCAAAAGGGCAGCTGTGGCATAATGGGTTTTTAGGTGTACATTGAATTGCACCAAAATCCATGATAGCTTGATTAAATGTAGCTGGCTCATTTGGAGAAATTAATTTACTGGCTAAAAGTTGGAACTCTTTTTTAGTAGGAGAGGCGGAGATATCTGAGGTAATACCATATACTCTTGCCAAAACTCTAAATACGTTTCCATCTACCACAGGAACTACCTCGTCAAATGCAATCGATGCGATTGCTGCTGCGGTATATTCACCTACTCCTTTTAATGTAAGTAGGTCTTTATAGTTATTTGGGAAGACGCCATTAAGTTCATAGGCAATTTTTTTTGCCGTTGCATGTAGATTTCTTGCTCTACTGTAATATCCTAAGCCTTGCCATAAGCGCATTACATCATCTTCGTTAGCATCAGCTAAATCAAAAACAGTTGGATATGTTGTTAAAAAAGCCTCAAAATAGGGTAATCCTTGCGCTACTCGCGTTTGTTGGAGAATAATTTCTGACAGCCAAATAGCGTATGGATTTTTAGTTTCGCGCCATGGTAAATACCGTTTATTTTGTAAGTACCAAGCAATGAGTTTATTATGAAAAAGCATTGTTAAAAGTATTGGGTACAAACTTAAAACTTTATATATTTAAATTTTAATCAATTAAGGTTGAATTATTGGGATATAAATTAATATATTTGCACACTCT
>JASLGC010000222.1 GCA_030150335.1 Flavobacterium sp. | reverse complement strand
GAAGCATTGACATTAAAAGCTTTTGCAAGCTCTCCAATGCTGTAATAACGTTTGTCAGGTAAATTTAATTCCATTAGTCAAGTGATTGGTTTTCTTGGTTAGCCTCTTGTGCCATTAGCTCAAACTCTTTAGCAGAGATTTCGCCATAGTAATAGTTAAGAGGGTTTACTACATTTCCTAAATAGTGTACTTCATAATGTAAGTGTGGTCCTGAACTACGTCCAGTGCTCCCCACATAGCCAATGATGTCACCTCGTTTGACAGCTTGGCCGGCTCTTGCTTTGTATTTGCTAAGATGGGCATATCTCGTTAAATAACCATATCCATGGTCAATTTCAATTAAATTTCCATAACCAGATAGTTCATTATTAGCTCTGATAACTTTACCATCACCGGAAGCGAATACAGGTGTTCCTACTTCTGCAGAAAAGTCCATTCCTGAATGGAACTTCTTGATTTTTGTAAAGGGGTCACTTCTATATCCATATCCAGAAGCCATTCTTTTCAGATCCTCATTCTTTACGGGTTGTATGGCTGGTATAGAAGAAAGGAACTCTTCTTTCTTTTTTGCAAGTTCTATAATGTCGTCTAATGATTCAGATTGTATTGCAACTTGCTTGGTAAGTTGGTCAATCTTCATATTTGTAGCTGTTAGAAGTTTCTCATTGTTTAAACCAACAAATGATCTATATCTATTAATACCACCTAAGCCAGATTTGCGTTGTTCCTCAGGAATAGGTGCTGTATTAAAATAGGCTCTGTAAATGTCATTATCTCTTACTTCTAATTCATCCAGTACCTCTGCAACTAAGTCTAATTTTTTATTTAGTACAATATAGTTAGTTCTAAACTCCGCTATCTCTCTTTCTTGTTTTTTTTCTTTAGGTGTTTGTAATATGTTTGTGTTAATCATTACAAATAAACCAAGTACCCCAAAAATAGCCGCAGACAAGATAAATAAGAATATATTGCTTATTTGCTTGATCTTTTTAGGGCGTATTTTTAGGAACGCTAATTTTTCGGGGTCGTAATAATATTTTACCTTAGCCATATTTTAAAATAAACACTATTTTTGCACTAAATTTTTTTAATCCTTTAGTTTTTAAATATCGTTAGCTAACAAATTTAGAAAATGTTTTTGGTATATCGATATTATTAGTGAATAAGGATGTATAAAAGAGATAGGTTATTCATTAATTTACAAAATGTTTAACAAGTAAGAGAATAGCCTTTTAATTAGTATAGAATAGATAAATTTAGTTTCCATAGGATATGAAATCACAAGAAATTCGTCAGAAGTTTTTAAGCTTTTTTGAAGAACGTGAACATTTAATTGTTCCTTCTGCTCCGATCGTTTTGAAAGACGATCCAACTTTAATGTTTAATAACTCTGGGATGGCCCAGTTTAAAGAGTATTTCTTAGGGAACGCCAAGCCAAAAAGTAATCGTATTACTGATACACAAAAGTGTTTACGTGTTTCTGGAAAACACAATGACTTAGAAGAGGTAGGTATTGATACTTATCACCATACTATGTTTGAGATGTTAGGAAACTGGAGTTTTGGTGATTATTTTAAGAAAGAAGCTATCAATTGGGCTTGGGAATTATTAACTGAAGTATATAAGATTCCGAAAGATATTCTTTATGTTACTGTTTTTGAAGGTAGCAAAGAGGAGAATGTACCATTTGACCAAGAAGCTTATGATATTTGGAAAGGATTAATATCTGAAGATAGAATCCTTTTGGGTAATAAGAAAGATAACTTCTGGGAGATGGGAGAGCAAGGACCATGTGGACCATGTTCTGAAATTCACGTAGACATTCGTTCTGCTGAAGAGAAGGCTTTAGTAGCTGGTAGAGATTTGGTAAATGCTGACCATCCTCAAGTAGTTGAGATTTGGAATAACGTATTTATGGAATTTAATCGTAAAGCTGATGGTTCTTTAGAGAAGTTACCTGCTCAACATGTTGATACAGGTATGGGATTTGAGCGTCTTTGTATGGTTTTACAAGGAGTTCAGTCTAACTATGATACAGATGTGTTTTCTCCATTGATTGCTAAGGTATCTGAACTGACAGGTGCTAAATACACAATGAAAGCAGCTAATGATGATGATGAGAAAATAAACATTGCAATACGTGTAATCGTTGACCACGTTAGAGCTGTTGCCTTTGCTATTGCAGATGGTCAATTGCCTTCTAATAATGGTGCTGGTTATGTAATCCGCCGTATTTTACGTCGTGCGATTCGTTATGCATTTACTTTCTTAAATAAAAAAGAACCTTTTATCTATCAATTGGTTGATGTATTAAGTACTCAAATGGGAGAGTTTTTCCCAGAGATTACAAGTCAAAGAGATTTAGTGAAAAATGTAATTAAAGAAGAAGAAGCTTCTTTCTTAAGAACTTTAGAGCAAGGGTTACATTTATTAGATAACGTAATTGGACAGACAGAAGGTAAAGTTGTTTCAGGAGCAAAAGCTTTTGAATTATATGATACTTTTGGATTCCCTATTGATTTAACAGCTTTAATTCTACGTGAAAAAGGGTTAGAGTTAGATGAGGCTGGTTTTGATGCTGCTATGGCAGAACAAAAGAATCGTTCTCGTGCGGCGTCTGAAGTTTCTACAGACGACTGGACTATGTTAGTTGCTGGGAATGTTGAGCAATTCGTTGGATATGATCAATTAGTAAACGATGTGAAAATTACTCGTTATAGAAAAATTGACAGTAAAAAAGATGGTAAGTTATTCCAAATTGTATTAGATGCTACTCCGTTCTATCCTGAAGGAGGTGGACAAGTTGGAGATTGTGGTGTTTTAGTTTCTGCTAATGAAACAGTCAAAGTAATTGATACTAAGAAGGAGAATAACTTAATTCTGCATATTGTAAAAGAGTTACCAAGTAATGTAAATGCTACTTTAGTTGCGAAAGTGGATGAGGAGGCTCGTAAGTTATCAATGGCTAACCACTCTGCAACTCACTTATTGCATCAAGCTTTACGTTCTATTTTAGGAACACATGTTGAACAAAAAGGATCTTTAGTATCTCCTTCTCATTTGCGTTTTGACTTTTCTCACTTCGCTAAAGTAACAGAAGAGGAGTTGCAACAAGTAGAAGATTTTGTAAATGATCGTATTCATGAACAATTGCCTTTAGTTGAACGTAGAAGTATTCCTTTTGCACAAGCATTGGAAGAAGGAGCAATGGCATTGTTTGGAGAGAAATATGGAGATGATGTTCGTGCTATTCGCTTTGGAGAGAGTATGGAATTGTGTGGAGGAACTCACGTAGCAAATACAGCAGATATTTGGCAGTTTAAAATAGTTAGTGAAGGAGCTGTTGCAGCAGGTATTCGTCGTATTGAGGCAATAACTAATAAAGCGGCACGTAACTTCTATACAGAGCAAGAAGATACCTTAAAAGAGCTTAAAGCAGTTTTAAAGAATCCACAAGATACTTTGAAAGCTGTTGTTTCTTTGCAAGATGAAAACGCTAAGTTGAAAAAACAAGTAGAACAATTGTTAAAAGAGAAAGCTAAAAACCTTAAAGGTGAATTGAAAGGACAAATTCAAGAAGTTGATGGAGTTTCTTTCTTAGCTGTTGAGGTTGATTTAGATCCATCTGGAGCAAAAGATTTAGCTTATGAATTAGGTAATGAATTTGCTAATCTATTTGTGTTATTTGGAAGTGTTAGTAATGACAAACCAATGTTGACTTGTTATGTTTCAAAAGAAATCGTTGAAACAAAAGGATTAAACGCTGGTCAGATAGTACGTGAACTTGGTAAGTATATCCAAGGAGGTGGAGGAGGTCAAGCTTTCTTCGCTACAGCAGGAGGTAAGAATCCTGCGGGGATAGCAGAAGCTGTTTCACATGCTAAAGATTATTTAAAATAAAAATTTATTAAAAAAAGATTCTCATTGAGGATCTTTTTTTATACTTAAATATTTCAACTTATGAAATTTAGTACAGTAGTTCCTATAAAACCTTCAAAGCAGCCTATTACGTATGATGATAAGATTTTATCATTAGGATCTTGTTTTGCTGTGAATATGAGTGAAAAGTTTAAATCATATCAGTTTCAGAATGTAGTTAATCCTTTTGGAATATTATTCCATCCAATTGCGATTGAGCGTATTCTTGAATATGCAAGTAAAGGGTATGTGTTTACTGATGATGATGTATTTTGTCACAATGAAGTTTGGAGTTCTTTTTTTGCCCATTCAGATATGAATGAGTTAGAACAAGAGGACATTGTAACAAAGCTTAATGTGAAGTTATTTGATTTACAAGTTGCCTTGAAAGAATCATCTTTTTTAGCAATTACGTTTGGAACAGCTTGGGTATATGAACATAAAGAAAGTGGTGCAATAGTCGCGAATTGTCATAAATTACCTCAGTTAAATTTTACTAAAAGATTATTAACTTATCAGGAATTAATGAATAGTTATTTGAAAATCATTAAATTAGTGAAAGAAATTAATCCAGGGATACAAATAATCTTTACTATTTCTCCAGTTCGTCATTTCAAAGATGGTATTGTTGAAAATCAGAGGAGCAAATCATTATTATTCGCTGCTTTACATGATGTGATGGAGCAATATAAGAATGACAGTTTAGCATACTTCCCGTCTTACGAGATAATGATGGATGAGTTGAGAGATTATCGTTTCTATAAAGCTGATATGTTACATCCAAATGAGCAGGCAATAGAATATATTTGGGAGCGCTTTGTAAGTTCATGGATACATCCTGATATGACTAATACAATGCAGAAAGTTCAAGAAGTACAAAAGGGACTTAATCACAGATCTTTTAACCCTACTGCTGAGCAGCATTTAGCTTTCTTAGATACGTTGATAGAAAAGATTGATTACTTGTTAGAAAAGTATCCTTTTATGAGTTTTAGATGATTATGAGAAAAGTACTACGAGTTATTTATGCACTTTTTATAGTGTTATTTTTTATGTTTTCTGGAGCTGTGCTTTATAATTCTTTGTTTAAGAATGATAATGAGAACATGCAATACAATTCAATGTTGATTCAAGAGCAATTGAAGAATGTGAGTAAACTGGTTGTAACAGAAGCTCAATATTCTCAAGTTATGACTTATAAAGATCAGCAGAAGTATTTTTTAAACTTGATATCTTTTGATAAGAAAGCTGTAGTAATAGTCAATGCAAAAGCTACTGTGGCTTATGATTTGAGTCAGTTGAAATATCAAATAGACGATAAGAGAAAGGTAGTTCAGTTATTGTATATACCAGATGCAGAAGTACATATATATCCGGATTATAAGATTTATGATGTTGAGCAGAGTACCTTTAATCCTTTTATTGGAGATGATTATAATAAGATAAATCAAAAAATAAAGGGAGATATTGCTGCTAAAATAGAAAAGTCCACTTTAAAAACGAATGCAGAGAATCGTTTAATAAGTGAACTTTCTAAGATATTAATACTGACTAATACATTGGGGTGGACATTAGAATACCAGGGCAATGTTATTAATACAGATAATGATTTAATGATGGACTTAGCTTTATAAGCCGTTTAAGATAATTTCAATCCCATCTTTTATTAAGTGAGCTACTTCAGGTCTTTTTGTTTGAATAGACTTCAGGTGGCTCATTGCTTTTTTAGCTAATTCCTTGTTCTTGTTTTTGTGTGCAAGCTCTAATATTTCAACGGTTAATAACCAGTCGGTGCTATATTCATTAATTACAATGTCTAATACATTATTTAAATCACACAGTGTATTTTGTTCTCTTGTTTCTCTTATAGAAGCATATAAACTTTCTAATTTTAACTTCTTCTCATCGCGTTTTGCTTTGATAGTATGAGATGAAGGAACGTGGTTTATCAAATCAAAACTATGGTAGTCAGCAGGACCTGAAAAAGCAGAAATAATATTCGCTCCTACAGCCATATCATACGTTCCCCATTCAGGTTGAAATAAAACTTCATCATTATGTTTAACGGTACAATCTTTAAAGCTAATTAAGATAATTTTCCCGTGTATGTTTCTAATACCAGTAATGTTTGTTCCTGAAACAGTTATTCCTCCTTCGAACTCTAAGGTAACTGGTTTGTTTTCGTAAAGGTTATAGGCTTTTAAATCACGAGGACTCATATCTTCAATTGCTAAATTGATTCCTTTTAATCTACCTAAAGCTGTTCCAAAACCATGAGGATGTGTTTCTGTTCCATGACCTACTAATTCTTTTTCTCTATAAGCTAACGCAGTTTTACCTGTAGTTTGCACGTAAGCAGGCTTTCCTTCATCTTCAATAACTCTTGTAAATACACCAGAAATTTGAATACCTGTATTTAGCTCAATTGTTCCTAAAGCTTTTGAGTCGATAAGTTTTTGAATTCCCATTAACCCTCCTTTTCTCAAAGCCATTTTATTAGCAAATTCTTCCAATACTTCACTTAAATAAGCAAAGTCAGGAGTAACATAAAGTTGAGGTTGAGGTTTTGTGATATCAAAGCCTTGTTGTGCTGCCTGAATAGAGTAAGGTAATTTCTTAACGTTGTCTGTCATACACCAAGCACTCTCTCCAATAGAAGAAAGTAATCCGGCACCATATATTTTAGGATTGTCAACTTCTCCAATAAGACCATATTCTACTGTCCACCAATGCAGGTTTCTAACTAAAGCCATTTCTGATGGTTCACCAGCATTATTTTGTAAGTATTCTACTCTTTCTTCGGCTGCTTCAATTTCTTTTTGGTCAACCCCCTCAGCTTCTTTTAAAATAGATAGTAAGCGAATTGCTTCATAGATTTCATAATCACGTCCTGAAGAAATGGCTTTACAACCGATTTCACCAAAACGTCTTAAATACTCAGCGTATTCGGGATTGGCAATAATAGGTGCATGACCCGCTCCTTCGTGGATGATATCTGGGGCAGGTGTATATTCTATGTTTTCAAGTTGTCTAATATCAGAAGCAATAACAAGTACTTTATACGCTTGAAATTCCATAAAAGCATTAGGAGGAATAAAGCCATCAACCGCAACAGCAGCCCATCCTATTTCTTTTAAGATGCGGTTCATTCCGTACATACTTGGAATACTTTCTACAGAAATACCTGTTTTCTCTAAACCTTCAAGATATGATTCATGTGCAACTTTAGAAAGATAATCAACATTTTTACGCATTACATATCGCCACACAGCTTGATTAATCGGATTATACTCCTCATAATTTTGTGGTTTAATGAATTGTTTTAAATGTTGTGGTAATCGCTCAATTAGTTCATTGCTTTCATATTCTTGTGGTTTCATAAGTGAAATTTGTTAATGTTTGTTGTAAATATAGCAAAAAACATGAGTGAGTGATTTTTTAAAACAATATAATTTTGAGGATATATAGATAGTAAAGCTTGTATAGTTGTAGAAAGTAATCTATAAAATCAAGTGTTAACTATTTTGATTTAAATCTATTGCTATTGTTTTTTTAAATAATTAATTTTAATGTTTGGTGTTAAATAATTACAATATAAGCATTTAAATTAGTTGTTTTTTAATTAATATAGCTTAATTGTGAGTTCGCTAATTGATTTATTTAAGATAATTTTTAACTTAATTTTTTGTGAAAAGAAAAATCTTTTTATCTTGTGGAGGAATTAATTAACTAATAAAAACTAATACTTATGAAAAGATTAATTATGATTATGGCTGTAGCTGGATTAGCTATTTTTGGAACTGCTTGTAGTAGTGATGACAACAGCGTTACTGATACTCCTGAAAAAGTTGAAGAAACGAAAACTTTGAAATTGGCTTCAGATAAATTAGAAGTTACTATTGGAGATGAAATTAAATTTAATGTTACTGATGGTAAGAATGCTATTGCTGATGTTGTTATTACAGAAGTTGGTGGAGGTGCTATTGCAAAAGGAGTATGGAAAGCTATCAAAGCAGGTACATTTAAATTTGTTGCTACTAAAGCAGGTTACGAAAAAAGTAATGAAATTACTGTAGTTGTAAAAGAAGCAGAGAAAGATGTTGCAAATGCTATTAAGGTAGGAGATAAGGCTTTTAAAATAGAGAGCGCTAGACTATTAGCTGAGACTATTAAAGAGGTAGATGGAAATTATATAAGATTATATAGAGCTACTTTAGAGAGTGGAGATGTTTACTTCTGTAGATTTTTAATAGATTTACGTAGTGGTGATTTTGGTGTTGAAGATAAAGAAGTAACAGGAGCAGTTACTAGAATATATAAAGTGGTTATTCAGGATATAGAGTCTGAAGAAGTATTATTGCCAGGTGAAAATCCAGAGGCTGATTTAGATGTTAATGGGTGGGTTTTATCAGAAGATGGTAGCGTAGATTTTGATGGTGAAGCCATAGAGAAATTCTATCTTAAAATGAAAGGATTTGATAAAGGAGGAAATACTGATGTTATTGTTAAAAATGAAGAAGGAATGGTACAGTATACAGGAGAGTTTACTTCTTTAGGTTCGGTAGATACTACGAATGAGCCTGACAGTAAAGGTGTTAGAACTAAATACAAAAAAACTAAAGCTATTGATGTTTCTTCTTTTGGAGAGAATGTAAATTTTGCGAATTTTAAATAATATTTTAGTTTTTAAATTATTATATAATAGTAAAAGTGGTTGATTCATGTTTTGAATCAACCACTTTTTTGTTGAGTTTTTTAATATTAAGATATTCTTTTTAAGATGTATATCTTGATATAGAGGAAGGAATATGTAAACTAATGTTTATGAAAAGATTATTTAAGATAATGACTGTAGCTGGATTGGCTATATTAGGATTGGCATGTAGTAGCGATGATAATGGTATTACTAAGAATCCTGAAGAAATACTTGATGTAAAAACTTTAAAATTAACTTCTAATAAATTAGAAGTAACTATTGGCGATGTGATTACATTCAGTGTGACAGATGGGAAGCATGATATTGTGGATGTTGTAATTACTGATGAAGATGGCGTAATTATTACAGATGGAATTTGGAAAGCTGAAAAGATAGGTGCATTTAAATTTAAAGCAACAAAGGTTGGATATGAAAATAGTAATGAGGTTATTGTTGAAGTTTTTGAAAAAGTTAAGGAATCATCAAATTATATGATAGTAGAAGATGTTTCATATGAAATTGACGAGGTATGGTTAATGGTTGAAACAGAAGTTCACGAGGGAGAAAATCATCCAAAATATTACTATTTTGAAGAGAAAGGCGAAGTGGTTTACTTTTGTAAATTTGTGATAGACATGCGCACAAGTGACTATGAAAGTGAGAATGGGAACGTTATAAAAGGAGCTGTTACTAGAATATTTAAAGGGGTTATTCAAGATAGTAATAGTGAGGGTCTTATATTGCCAGGGGCAGGAGGTACTGAAGTAGATTTAGACGGCTGGATTTTAGCAAAAAATAACACAGTGAATTTTGACGATATTTTGAAATTTGATATTGAAATGAAAGGATTAAATACAGGAGGACAAGTAGTTGTTTTTGCAGAGAGCGAAAATGGATCTGTTAGTTATGATGGACAATTTCATTCAATTCGAGCAATTCCCCAATCATTTAAAAGAACAAAGAAGGGAATGAAAATTAAAAGGAATAGGACTAAAGCAGTGGAGATTTCGTCAGTACAAGAAGTTGTAGGGTTTAGTAATTATAACAATGTTTATAGTTATTAGTGTAAAAATTTAAGCCATATGTAATTTAGTCATCCTTTGCTTTTGTACAGTAAGTTCTATAATCTGAAATTAGATAAGTATAATAAAGATAAGAATTAAGTAGATTTATAGAAGCAAAATAAAACAGAAAAAGGTCGGTGTATTTAATTACACCGACCTTTTAGTTTATATCATTTTAATAAATTATTTCCCAATTACAGGAGGGAAATTCTCTAAGATTTTTTGAGCAAACTCTTTTATTTTAGCCTCTTTCTTTTCAGTGTTGTAGTTTTTTCCTAAAACACCAGAGCCGATTCCTTGCCAAACAAGAGATTTCTTCTTAGTATCTAATACATCAATGTACAATGTGCCTTCTGTAGAAGTTGTAACTGTTGTATAATTAGGTCCCCAATAAGGCCCCCATCCATAATACCCCCAAGGAGAGTAGAAGTTATTATTATTTGTAATATCAACTCGCTTCTGAGCCTTAGTGAAAATATTGATTAAGAAGTCAGGGTTTGATTCTGATTTTTGTAAACCTTTTTCAGCTAAAGTTTGATCGATGGCATTTAAAATACGTTTCTTATCAATGTCGTTCAATTCAACATGATCAATTCCTTCTTTAAAAAAGGCGTAAGTCTTCAAATTATTAAAGTTTACGTCTTTATCATAATCAGAAGTAACCTGTATACTACTGCAAGCGGTTACAAACAACATTATGAAAGCAACGGGTAATAATTTCAATGTTTTCATAGTATTACGGATTTATATGTTATAAAAGTTTTTCGTCAACTATATTAGGCAAGGTAACTTTTAATAATGGTTCAGCTTCCATCGCCCTTTTAATTGCAAAAATTGCTTCGTCATTTCTTGCCCAGCTTCTTCTTGCAATACCATTATTAACGTCCCAAAATAACATAGATTTTAATCTGTTTTCAGCATCTTTAGTTCCATCAAGTACCATACCGAATCCACCATTAATAACCTCTCCCCAGCCTACACCACCACCATTGTGTATAGAAACCCAGGTAGCACCTCTAAAGCTATCTCCAATTACATTGTGAATAGCCATGTCAGCTGTAAATTTAGAACCATCATAAATGTTAGACGTTTCTCTATATGGGGAGTCAGTTCCTGATACATCATGGTGGTCACGCCCTAAGACTACAGGACCAATTTTACCAGCTTCAATAGCGTCATTAAATGCTTTTGCAATCTTAATTCTACCTTCAGCATCAGCATATAAAATTCTCGCTTGCGACCCTACAACTAACTTATTCTCCTGAGCTCCTTTAATCCAACGGATATTATCTCCCATTTGTTGTTGAATCTCAATAGGAGAGTCAGCCATCATTTCTTCTAATACTTGACATGCGATCTCATCAGTTTTAGCTAAATCATCAGGATTCCCTGAAGCGCAAACCCAACGGAAAGGACCAAAACCATAGTCAAAGCACATAGGTCCCATAATATCTTGTACATAACTTGGGTATCTAAAGTCAATGCCATTTTCAGCCATCACATCAGCGCCAGCTCTTGAAGCCTCTAATAAAAATGCATTACCATAGTCAAAGAAGTAAGTTCCCTTAGCAGTATGCTTATTAATAGCAGTAGCTTGTCTTCGCAGAGATTCTTGAACCTGCTCTTTGAACTTAACTGGATCATTAGCCATCATGTCATTCGCTTGTTCAAACGAAAGACCTACTGGATAATATCCACCTGCCCAAGGGTTGTGTAATGAAGTTTGGTCAGAACCTAAGTCAACATATAAATTAACCTCGTCAAATTTTTCCCAAACCTCTACGATGTTACCTTGGTAAGCAATAGAAACAATTTCTTTAGCATCCTGAGCTTTTTTTACACGATTTACTAATTCATCAAGATCAGAGATAACTTCATCAACCCAACCTTGCGAATGTCTTGTGTGAACAGCCTTAGGATTTACTTCAGCACAAACAGTAACACATCCAGCAATATTACCAGCTTTAGGTTGTGCACCACTCATTCCTCCTAAACCAGAAGTAATGAATAATTTACCAGCTAAACTTTCGCCATTTTTGGCAATTTTTCTACCACCGTTAAGTACTGTAATAGTCGTTCCATGTACAATACCTTGAGGTCCGATATACATATAGCTACCAGCCGTCATCTGTCCATATTGTGTAACACCTAAAGCATTAAATTTTTCCCAATCATCCGGTTTAGAATAGTTCGGAATCATCATACCATTAGTAACGACCACACGAGGAGCATTTTTATGCGAAGGGAATAATCCCATTGGGTGTCCAGAATACATTACTAACGTTTGCTCGTCAGTCATTTCAGACAAATATTTCATCGTAAGTAAATACTGAGCCCAGTTAGAAAACACGCCACCATTACCACCATAAGTGATTAATTCATGTGGATGTTGTGCTACAGCATAATCCAAGTTATTTTGGATCATCAACATAATAGCCTTTGCTTGCAATGACTTTCCAGGATATTCATCTATTGGTCTTGCATATATTTTATAGTCAGGACGGAATCTATACATGTAGATACGTCCATATTTTTCTAATTCTTCTTTGAACTCAGGTAATAAAGTACTGTGGTGTTCTGGTTCAAAATAACGTAAAGCATTTTTAAGTGCTAATTTCTTCTCCTCATCAGATAGAATTTCCTTGCGTTTTGGCGCGTGGTTTATAGTAGTGTCATAATCTTTCTTCGCAGGTAAAGTAGTAGGGATTCCCTGCTGAATAAGTTCTTTAAATGTCATTTTTATATGTTTTTTGTTCGTTTAATTTTTTTATTTGGTAAGTAAGCATATTGCAAGAAATCATTAAGTATTTTTGTATAAAAATTTACTTGTTTGATTATCTTCAATTTTATGATGGTAATATAGTAATAAAGTTAGAAAAAAATACAAGTAGATTTCTTAAATCTGAATAAAAGAGAGATGATAATTATATGTCGTTTTATTGTACCTAAGAGCTATGATGGTATCACATTGTATCCTTTCATTTTTCTTCGTTCTGAAGACATGAGAAGAGATAAGGTACTGCTAAATCACGAAAAGATACATCTAAAGCAACAATTAGAACTTTTTATTGTGTTTTTCTACTTGTGGTATATACTTTCATTTTTATGGAATTTACTAAAAACAAAAAATGTAAAAAAAGCTTATAGCCTAATTTGTTTTGAACAAGAAGCCTATAAATATGAAAGTGATTTTAATTATATAAAGAGTAGACCGAGGTATGCTTTTATGAAAAAAAGGTAAGCAATGTTTGAAAGTGAGAATGTATATAATCAGCGAGTTGAGATAGACTTGCCCTATAATATTGAGTTATATATTAAAAGGGAAGACTTACTACACGAAGAAGTTTCAGGTAATAAATTTAGAAAGCTCAAATACAATATTGCCAAAGCAAGAGAGTTAGGATATAATAAGCTGTTGACATTTGGTGGAGCATATTCTAATCATATTGCGGCAACAGCAGCAGCTGGTAGAATTTGTGGTGTTGACACAATAGGAATCATAAGAGGAGAAGAATTAGCTGATAAATACAAGGAAAACCCAACGTTGAGTAAAGCTGTTGCGGACGGAATGGAATTGGGCTTTTTATCTCGTACAGATTATCGAAAAAAAGCAGAAGAGGAGGTTATTAATCGTCTGCATGATATATATGGCAACTTTTATTTAGTACCGGAAGGAGGAACAAATACAGAAGCAATAAGAGGAACAGAAGAAATTTTAAAACCAACAGATTGCGATTTTGATTATGTTTGTACTGCTGTAGGAACAGGTGGAACTATAGCCGGAATTATCAATAGTTCATTCGATCACCAAGTAGTTCTTGGTTTTCCAGCATTGAAAGGCGACTTTTTATACGAAGACATTCGTAAATTTGTCAGCAAGAAGAATTGGGATTTGATTTTAGATTATCATTTCGGTGGTTATGCAAAGACAACAGATGAGTTAATCTGTTTTATTAAGAATTTGGAGAAAGACACAGGTATTCTATTAGATCCTATTTATACAGGAAAAATGATGTTCGGGGTTATCGAGAAAATCAAAGAAGGATACTTTAGAGAAGGAAGTAAAATACTAACAATTCACACAGGTGGATTGCAAGGGTGGAGTAAGAAAATTAAAATTTAGCAACATTTATTTATGTTAAGAAAAATCGGCTTTTTAGTTTGTATTGTTTTATTTGTTAGTTGTGGTAGCAAGAAAAGTACATTGACAGGTAAAAAAATTAAAGAGAAAGAATTAGTGTCTAAGACACAATATAGAACTCAACTAAAGAAAGTAGAAGTTGAGAGAAAGAAAGAAGAACGCGAAATTTTAGAGGCAACTTCTCGTTTGAGTGTTACCAGCGATATGATTAGAGATTATATCATTAAATATAAAGATGTAGCTAAACAAAATATGAGTGAACACGGAATTCCTGCAAGTATTACCTTAGCACAAGGAGTATTGGAATCCGGTTCGGGGCAAGGAACATTGAGTAGAAATGCAAATAATCACTTTGGTATCAAATGTCATCAAGGATGGGAAGGAGAATCAGTACGTCATACAGATGATGCACCAGATGAATGTTTTAGAAAATATACCAATCCAGAAGAGTCATATAAGGACCATTCTCTTTTTTTAGTAGGACGTAGTCGCTATAATTCATTATTCTCTTTAGATAAGGACGATTATAAAGGATGGGCAAAGGGACTGAAGAAAGCAGGGTATGCTACAGACCCGCGTTATGCAGATAAATTAATCAGTATTATCGAACGTTATTCTTTATATGAATATGATAGTGAGGTAGTCGGTAGAAAGAAGAGAGCAACTCCTGTAGTAGCAGAAGCTTCAAAGCCAGTAAATGAAACAAAACAAACTATAGTGGCGTCTAAAAAGAATCACCATGTAGTACAAAAAGGAGATACATTATATTCTATTTCTAAAAAATACAATATGACAGTAGCTCAAGTGCAAAAGATAAATAACTTATCAAGTAGTGCGCTTTCAATCGGACAAATTTTAAAATTAAAATAATATGTTATACCAAAGAAGTAGTAAGCTTTTTGCAGAGGCTGAAAAAGTAATTCCAGGAGGAGTAAACTCACCTGTTAGAGCTTTTAAATCTGTAGGAGGAACTCCAATTTTTGTAAAAGAAGCAAAAGGTGCTTATTTATACGATGAAGATGGTAACAGGTTAATTGATTATATAAATTCTTGGGGACCTATGATTTTAGGTCATGCTTATGCTCCAGTGGTAGATGCAGTAATCGAGAAAGCTAAATTAGGTACTTCTTTTGGGATGCCAACAGAAATCGAAACAAAGATTGCTGAGTTAGCTGTTTCTATGGTTCCTAATATTGATAAAATTAGATTTGTAAACTCAGGTACAGAAGCTTGTATGAGTGCTATTCGTTTAGCAAGAGGATTTACAGATCGCGAAAAGATTATTAAGTTCAAAGGGTGTTACCACGGGCATTCAGATTCGTTTTTGATTTCTGCAGGTAGTGGAGCAGTAACTTTTGGATCGCCAAATAGTCCTGGTGTAACAGCAGGGACGGCAAAAGATACTTTATTAGCTAATTACAATGATTTAGCAAATGTAGAATCTATCTTAAAAGCAAACGAAGGAGAAGTAGCAGCAATTATTGTTGAACCAGTAGCTGGTAATATGGGTTGTGTGCCTCCTCAAAAAGGTTTTTTAGAAGGATTGAGAGCTTTATGTAACCAATATGGAGCTCTATTGATTTTCGATGAGGTAATGACTGGATTCCGTTTATCTAAAGGTGGAGCTCAAGAGTTATTTGGAGTAAATGCAGATATTGTTACTTTTGGAAAAGTAATTGGAGGAGGTCTTCCAGTAGGTGCTTTTGCAGCAAGAAATGAGATAATGAACTATTTGGCTCCAGTAGGACCTGTTTATCAAGCGGGAACACTGTCTGGAAATCCATTAGCTATGGCTGCAGGGCTTACAATGTTGCAAGAGATTAATAAAGATCCTGAGTTATTCAATCGCTTAGAAGAAAAAACTGCATACCTTGAAAAAGGGATGAGAAAAGTATTAAATGATAACAAGGTACCTTTTACTATAAATAGAGTAGGTTCTATGATTTCTGTTTTCTTTGATGAACGTGAAGTAGTAGATTTCGAAACGGCTGGTTTTGGTAACAATGATACATTCAAGAAGTTTTTCCACGGATTATTAGCAGAAGGTGTTTATATCGCGCCATCATCATACGAAACATGGTTTATTACTGATGCGTTAACGTATGAAGATTTAGATTATACAATAAATGCTGTAAATAAGATTTTCTCTTAATAAATACAGTTTTAAAATACAAAAGCTCCTCTTTTTAGTAAGAGGAGCTTTTTTTATGACATACATCCAAGCTTAGAGCTTAGACATTATTTGTTTTACAGTGTCTGTAGATAGTATCTAAATCGAGATTAATTCGATAGTTGTTCGAGTTTCCTTCGATAAAACGGGCTGTTTTCGAAGCAATGTCGGAACTATGTCGAAGGAATATCGGTTTAGTCCTAAGTAAAGTATTTATAATTCCAGTTTTAATTGCTCAGGCAATAATTTAAAAGACATTCTGTGATATTTACAAGGACCATATTTTCTGATCGCATCTCTGTGTTCTTTTGTAGGATACCCTTTGTTCTTTTTCCAATTATACATCGGAAATTCCTCATGTATTTTATCCATATAGTCGTCTCTATATGTTTTAGCAAGAATAGATGCTGCAGCAAGGCTAAGATATTTCATATCCCCTTTAACAATCGTTTCATGAGGAATAGTAGGAATAGCTGTAAACTTATTACCATCTACAATTAGAAATTCAGGCTGTGGATCTAAACAAAGTACAGAATCTTGCATTCCTTTAATAGAAGCATGTAAGATGTTTAAATCTTCAATCACAGCTTCTGAGATGTGAGTAACTTTATAAGTAAGTGCCTTTTCTTCAATAATTTCTCTTAAAGAATATCGAAGTTTGGCAGTGATTTTTTTTGAGTCATTAACAAATTCATTCTCAAAATCTTCTGGAAGAATTACTGCTGCTGCAGTTACTGGGCCAGCAATACATCCACGGCCAGCCTCATCCGTACCAGCTTCAAGTACAAGTCCTGAAAAGTTCTTTAATAGCATATTTGTGATTTGAGTAGGCAAAGATAAAAGTCTTTCCTAAAATTGTTATAATGGATTAAGCGTTTTTAGTGTTAAAATTAGATTTTATGGGGGCTTTTCTTAGAATAATGTTAAAAATTGACATCTGCGATTTTTTTTGTTTAGATAATATTAAATATCTCAATTAGTGAATCTGTAGTTAAAACTTATTTTTATTGAATTTTATTGTCATTTTTAGATTTTATTATGTTTTAGTTTGTATTTAGTTGTGCTTTGGAAAAGCTTGTGAAGTTAATAAACATAAGGGTTTGTTAGTTTTTAGATTACTTTTTTAAGTTTGTGTACTAACTAATTCAATTTAATAATGATATCAAAGTTTAAGTGGACTTTAGCACTAATATTGGTGCTATTTGTGCAGATTTCTTTTGCGCAAACGAAAACACTATCTGGTGTTGTTACTGATGGTGACTTTCCTTTACCAGGAGTTACTGTTGTGATTAAAGGAACACAAGATGGTTTACAAACAGATTTCGATGGAAAATATTCCATTGTTGTAAAACAAGGACAAATAGTGACGTTTTCATTTATTGGAATGGCAGATGTTGAGTATAAAGTAGCAGCTGCTACAACTCATAATGTTGTTATGAAATCAGATGAAGCGATGTTAGATGAAGTTGTGGTATTGGCGTATGGTCAAACTAAAACTAAGAATGAAGTAACAGGAAATGTTGTGGCTGTAAAAGGAGACGTTGTAGCTCAAACACCAGTTGCTTCTGTTGACCAAGCTTTACAAGGGCGTGTAGCAGGGCTTCAAATAGCTACTACTTCAGGTTCTCCTGGTGCTCAACAAAATATTAGAATTCGTGGTCGTAACTCTATGTCTGCGACAAATGAACCATTATATGTAATTGATGGTATGCCTATTATCACTGATAACTTATCAGGAGATTCTAAAGGAACAAGTTTATCTGCATTATCTGGAATTAACAGTGAGGATATTGAATCTATGACTGTATTGAAAGATGCTGCAGCTACTGCTGCTTATGGAGCACGTGGAGGTAATGGTGTAATTTTAATTACAACTAAAAAAGGAAAAAGAGGTGAACCTTCTTACACATTCAAATCAAGTGTAGGTATTCAAAATTTTGCTCGTAAAGGACCAAAATTCTTAACAGGTGAACAGAAGAAAGAATTATGGGTAGAAGCTAACTATAATACTTACGGTGTAGAAGATGGATTTACTAAAGACCAAGCTTGGGATTGGTACATTAGTGAAAATGGATATGGATCTAAAAATGTTCTTTCTCAATGGGTTGCAAATGGATCTCAAAATTATGACTGGAGAGATGCTGTGCAAAACAAAAATGCTATTATGACTTCTATTAGTTTAGGTGTTAATGGTGGTGATGAGAGAGGTTCTTATTATGCAAGTTTAGGTCATGATAAATATGAAGGTGTTGTTATTGGTACTGATTTCAGAAAAGTAACAGGATCATTTAGTATGAATCGTAAATTAAACGAAAAACTTGATCTTACTTTAGGAGCGAATGTTTCTAACATTAAACAAAATGGTATTCCAGAAGGTGGGGCATATTTTTCTAACCCTAACTTAACAGGTATGTTCATGAGTCCATGGACAGCTATCTATAATACTGATGGAACACCTAATTTAAATACGTCTGCAGGTCTTCATAACTCAATTTACACTATGGCAAATGATGTTAATGAAAATGATGTAACACGTGTTATTTCTAATAATAGTTTAGGTTATAAAATTTTAGATAATTTAAAATTCGATTCTAAAATTGGTATAGATTATACTTTAGCTAACTATAAAACGTATAAAAATCCTAACCATGGAGATGGTTTAGCTTATAAAGGTTCTGCAAGTCAAAACGAAAGAAGAATTTTCAACTACGTTTGGCAAAACTCTTTAGATTATAGATTTTATTTAGGAGATTCTCACCGTTTTAATGTAAAAGCGTTGGTAGAATATCAAAAAAATAAATTAAACGAATTAGAAGGTCGTGGAGAGGTTCTGCCTCCAGGTATGATCAGTTTAGGAACTGCTGCTGCTAATTACACTGCTTATGGTAATTTCTATGATTGGGCACAGTTTAGTTACTTAGGTATGTTAAACTATGATTACCAAAACCGTTATTTATTAGATGTTACTTTCCGTAGAGAAGGATCTTCAAGATTCTCTGAAGATAACAGATGGGGTAACTTCTATGCAGTAGGTGGAGCTTGGAATATTAGTTCTGAAACATTTATGCAAAATGCGTTTGCTGTTAGCTTATTGCGTTTAAGAGCATCTTATGGTACAACAGGAAACTCTTCGATCAGCCCTAACTTATTTATGCAACAGATGGAAGCAGGTACTTATAACAATGAGTCTGCTTTATTAGCTTCTCGTTACGGAGGTCCATTAGGATGGGAGAAGCAAGAGAAATTTGATGCAGGAGTTGAATTTGGATTCTTCAACAATAGATTATCTGGTAGTTTAACTTATTACAAAAGTAAAAGTAAAGACTTGTTATACGCAGTGCCTTTATCTCTAACTTCAGGTTATGAGTCACAATGGACTAATATTGGTGATTTAACAAATAGTGGATTTGAAGCAGAATTAAATGTTGATATTTTCAGAAGTGAAGATTTCAATTGGTCTGTTGGAGCAAATATTGGTACTGTTAAAAACGAAGTTTCTCGTATGCCTATCGTTAATGGTGAGCGTCTTGAAGTGTTGTCAAGTTTTACTGGTACAGTTGAGGGGAAACCTTATGCTACTTGGTATATGCCAGAATATGCTGGTGTAGATCCACAAACAGGAAGTGCTTTATGGTATGCTGCTGATGGAAGTACTACTTCTACTTATGCTAATGCTGAAAAACGTTTCCAAAATACAAGTGCTTTACCAAAAGTTACAGGAGGTTTCAATACGCATATTGATTTAAAAGGATTTTATTTAGATGCTTTATTCTCTTTTGCTACAGGATATTCTGTTTACGACTCTTGGGCTGGATTTACTAATTCAAATGCAAGAAATTCAATTTATACTTACAATGGTACAACTGAATTAATGGATAGATGGCAAAAACCTGGGGATGTTACAGATGTACCAAAGTTAACTACTGCGAGTTCTTCTAATTATACTTCTCCAAGTACAAGATGGTTATATGATGGAGATTACATTAGATTAAGACAAGTTACTTTGGGATATAATTTAAGTAAGCAAGCTGTTAAATCTATTGGAGTAGATGCTATAAATGTTTCTTTAGCAGCAATGAATCCATTTGTGTGGGTTAAGGATAATAGATTGAAATGGGATCCAGAAGTTGATGCATCTGGGTATGTAGAATTAGCTACACCTCCATTGAAGTCAGTAGTGTTTACTTTAAATGTTAAATTTTAAGAAATGAAAAGATTATTTAGAATATTATATATTGCTGGTTTTCTAACGCTTGGAGTAACATCTTTTACTTCTTGTTCGTTAGATCCGAAGCAGTCAAATTACCAAGATGGTGAGGAGCCTATTACATCTTCAGACCAATTATTAGCGACATTGAATGGTGCTTATGCACGTATGACAAGTTCTGCATACTACGGAAGAGATATTATTGCTTTTTCTGAAGCAAGATCTGAATATATGTACTCTACTAACGATACAGGTCGTTTTGGTTCTGTTTCTGATGGAACTGTTCAGCCTACATATAATTATTCAGTAGATACTTGGAAACAAATCTATAGAACAATTACTAATGCAAACCGAGTGATTGAGGCTAACTTAGTAGATGGGGATTTAATTAACTTCTATAAAGGACAGGCTTATGTTTTAAGAGCTTTAGGGCATTTTGATTTAGTGAGAATTTACGGTCAGCAATATGTTGATGGTAATGGCTTGAATGGTATGGGTGTTCCTTATAAGACATCTACAAGAGAAGCTAATGAATTTATTAACCGTCCTACGGTTAAAGAAAATTTAGAAGTTATTTTTGCTGATTTAGAAAAAGGGATTGCTTTATTAGAAGAAAGTACTCCTAAGGTAAAAGAAAGTACTTCATCTGTTCGTGCTCGAGTTAATTTAGCTTCAGCTTATGGATTTAAATCTCGTATTGCTTTATTTGCTTCTCAGTTTGATAAGGGGTATTACGATGTTGTAATTACAGCTTCTGAGAAAGCTATAGAGAATACTAAAAATCCTGTTGCAAGTACACGTGCAGGTTTCTTAGATGGTTATAAAAGTGAAGAGGTTATGACAAACTCATTGTTTGAATTAGCCCAAACAGGTAGTGATAACCAATTTACTGCAAGTTTATTCTATGTTTACTTTACTGATGGTAATTTAGGGTATGGAGATTTAGTTTGTATGGATGATAGAGTGAAGTCTCTTTTTGATACAAAAGGTGTAGTAGCAGGTAATAAGGTAGAAGACATCCGTAGATCTGTTATGGAGATTGTTCCTACTAAATCAAAAGGATCGCCTCTACGTAATGTGAAAAAATACACTTCTCGTACTTCAAACATTAGAGTTATGCGTATTGAGGAAATTATGTTAAACTATGCTGAAGCTGCTCTTGAGGCAACTAATGGAGATAAAGCTAAAGCATTGTCATATATTAATGAAATTGCAAGTAAACGTTATTTGATTGACGATAAAGAAGATGCAAGTATTTTTAAAACATTAGATTTTAAAACTGTTCGTTCTGAACGTACAAAAGAATTAATGTTTGAAGGTTTTAACTTTGAAGATGTTATGCGTTGGAAAGGTGCTGTTTCTAACCCTGGTATTGGTGGTAATACTGATATTGACGGTGATACTATCGCATTTGGAAATCCACTGTTAGCATTTCCTATTCCTCAAAAAGAGATCAATGTTACAGGTATTGATCAAAATAAAGGATACTAGTTTTACAGTATTGTAAATTATAAACAATCAATTGTCGTTTGTAATTTTTAGATAAAGATCCCCTTGTGGTAGAGTATAGTTCTATTTGCAAGGGGATTTTACTTTTTAGACTTATTTATTGAGATGGCCTCTAAAACAGACTTTGTTTTAGGGGCTTTTTTTGTTATTCAGTGGTATAAATGGTGGAAATTGTTTTTTGGCTCTAATTTTTTTATTAGATGCTCTTGAGTTGGGTGAAATTTACAATTTGTAATTTTTTGGTATTTATGGTTTCTTATAGTGTACAATATTGTTGTTTAGGTGTTGTTTTTCTTCTCTGTATGTGATTTTTTTAATTGATAATAATTTTGGTTTTTTGCATATTATTTAAGTTTAACTATATTTTTAATAAATGGTGTTTTTCTTTAAATAAGTGTATTTGTATGAAAATTTTAATATAATCCTTGTTATTATGTTTTGATTTAATTCTATTTGTGATTGTTATTTTGTAAAAATGTTAATTTAACTATGGGTTAAAAAAATATAGAATATTTATTTTTAACACGATTTTTTGATATTTTTGTTTCACTAACTAATCAATTTATATGATGAAATCAAGACTTAATTGGTTTTTGACTTTCTTGTTTGTGATAATAGCACAAATAGGTTTTGCTCAAAACAAAACACTTACAGGAGTTGTAAGTGAGGATGGATTACCATTGCCAGGTGTTTCTGTTGTGATTCAAGGTACGCAAGAAGGAACGCAGTCGGACTTGGATGGTAAATATTCTATAAATGTAAAAGCAGGCGATGTTTTGGTTTTTTCATTTATAGGAATGAAAGATGTTACTTATAAAGTAAGTAATGCTTCTTTTTATAATGTGATGATGGTTGATAGCGAAGAAACGCTTGAAGAAGTTGTTGTGTTAGCTTATGGGCAAACAAAAACTAAAAATGAGATTACAGGGAATGTAGTCGCGGTAAAGGGAGATGTTATCTCTAACACTCCTGTTGTTTCTGTAGATCAAGCTTTGCAAGGACGTGTGGCTGGTTTGCAGATTTCTACAACTTCAGGTTCTCCGGGGGCTATGCAGAGCGTACGTATTCGTGGGCGTAATTCTATTTCTGGTAGTAATGAGCCCTTGTATGTTATTGATGGAATACCATTAACAAGTGATAACATTTCTGGTAATTCTAATGGAACATCACTTTCATCTTTGTCAGCTATTAATAGTGATGATATTGAGACGATGACAGTATTGAAAGATGCAGCAGCAACTTCTGCTTATGGAGCTAGAGGTGGTAATGGGGTTATTTTGATCACTACAAAGAAAGGAAAAAGAGGGGCTCCTAGCTATAGCTTTAGATCTTCTATTGGTGTGCAAAACCCTGCTAGGAAAGGGCCTAAATATCTTTCTGGGGAGCAAAAAAAAGAGTTATGGTTAGAGGCTAATTATAATACTTTTGGAGAAAGTGAAGGTTTTTCTAAAGACCAAACATGGGATTGGTATGTAAATAAATATGGAGCTAACAATCAATTAGTAAAGTGGGTTGATGGAGGTTCTGTTGATAATGATTGGAAAGAAGCGGTTAGGGTTAAGGATGCTGTAATGTCTACATTGAGTTTTTCTGTAAATGGAGGTGACGAAAAAGGAACTTATTTCGGAAGTATGTCTCATGAAAAATATGATGGTACTGTAATTGGTTCAGACTTTAGAAAAGTTAATGGGACTTTTAATTTTACACGTAATTTAAGCGATAAAGTTGAAATTAAAGTTGGAGCGAATGTTTCTAATATTCGTCAGAATGGTATTTTAGAAGGGGGAGCGTATTTTTCAAATCCAAACTTGACAGCAATGTTTATGAGTCCGTGGGTAGATGTTTATAATCCTGACGGATCGTATAATATTAATACTGGTGGAGGAATACCTAATACGTTGTATGTTATTGATCATAATAAATATCAAAATGATATTACTCGTGTAATTTCTAATAACTCTCTTACTTATAAGATACTTGATGATTTGAGATTCACTTCGAATATTGGATTAGATTATACATTAGCGAATTATTCTACTTATTATAATCCAAATTATGGAGATGGAGTTGGAACACAAGGTTTAGCAAGTGAATCGGATCAAAAAATGTTTAATTACGTTTGGCAAAATGGATTAGAGTATAAATTTTATTTAGGAGACTCTCATCGATTCGATGCTAAGGTTTTAATGGAATATCAAAAAAACAAGAATAATTATATTGAGGCAAGTGGGCAAGTTTTACCTCCTGGTTTAACTGCTGTGGGTACTGCTGCGGCTAATTTTGGTGCGGATTCTAATTATACTGATTGGGCGCAACTAGGTTTCTTGGGAATGTTAAATTATTCATATGATAATAGATATTTATTAGATGTTACTTTTCGTCGTGAAGGAACTTCAAGATTTTCAGAAGATAATAAATGGGGGAATTTTTATGCTGTAGGTGGTGCTTGGAATATGTCTTCTGAGGAATTCTTGCGAGATGTTGATGGAATTGATTTATTGCGCTTAAGAGGATCATACGGACAAACAGGAAACTCTACGTTTCCTGCAAATAGATATC
Source organism: Flavobacterium sp. (assembly GCA_030150335.1). Taxonomy (GTDB): domain Bacteria; phylum Bacteroidota; class Bacteroidia; order Flavobacteriales; family Flavobacteriaceae; genus Flavobacterium. Next base: position 2,501 of record JASLGC010000222.1, on the reverse strand, counting down.
AGCAATTGGTAGCTCCAACTAGTTATAATAACTCTTCTGGTCTTTGGGCGAGTCAAGTAGGTGGACCACTAGGATGGGAAAAACAAGCAAAACTTGATTTAGGAATAGAATTTGGAATTTTAAATAACCGTATTACGGGTAGCGTTGCTTATTACCAAAGTAAATCATCTGATTTATTATATGAGAAAGCATTGTCTCTAACGACTGGATTTGAAAGACAATGGATTAATATGGGAGATCTTGAAAATAAAGGTTTTGAGGGAGATATAAATTTTGAATTAATAAGATCTGCGGATTTTAATTGGTCAATTGGTGGAAATATTACTACAGTAAGAAATAGAATTACGAAACAACCAGTTGTTGATGGACAAGCTATTGAGGAGTATAAAGGCTATCAAGCTGTATTAGAAGGTAAGCCTTTCGAAGCCTGGTATTTGGCTGAGTATGCTGGTGTAGATCCACAAACGGGTAATGCTTTATGGTATGCAGCTGATGGCTCAACAACAGATAATTTTAATAGAGCAGAAAAAAGAGTTCAAAACACTTCTGCTTTGCCAAAAATCACTGGGGCTGTTAATACTCACGTTGATTTTAAAGGGTTTTATTTAGATGCGTTATTCACGTTCGCTACTGGATATAAAATTTACGATGGATGGGCTAGTTATACTAATGCTGTTAATAGTCGTTCTTTATCTACTTATAATGGATCTGTTGAATTATTGGATAGATGGCAAAAGCCTGGAGATATTACAGATGTTCCTAAATTAACAACTAATGGTGGGCAAACTTATACTTCTCCGAGTACAAGATTTTTGTATAAAGGTGATCATATCCGTTTAAGACAAGTGACTTTTGGATATAATTTAAATAAAAATGCAGTTAGAGCATTGAAATTAGATGGTGTTAATTTAGCTGTTACTGCGTTGAATCCATTTACTTGGGTAAGAGATGGTAGATTAAAAGCAGATCCTGAGGTTGATCAAACAGGTTTTATTGAAATGGCAACACCTCCAATTAGGTCTGTAGTGTTTTCATTAAACGTTAAATTTTAAGAAGATGAAAAAAATAGGAAAAATATTATTTGTTTCAGGTTTTATGCTACTTGTTGGGGGAAATCTAACGTCTTGTTCATTAGATCCAAAGTTAGAAAATTCAGTAGATAATGAATTAAGTCCAATTAAAACGGTAGCTGAATTAGAAGCAGGTGTAAATGGTAGTTACTCTCGAATGAAATCAGCAACGTACTACGGGAGAGATATAATTATATTCTCAGAGACTAGATCAGCTTATATGTATGGTGATGGGCGTACTGGTCGTTTTGACAATGTGTCTGGATTTACCTTACAACCGACACATAATTATACTAAGGATACTTGGTATCAGATTTATAGAATGATTTCAAATACTAATAGAGTGCTTGAAGCTGAGTTAGATAGTCAAAATCTAAATGTTGCTTTTAATAAAGGACAAGCTTATGTTTTAAGAGCTTTGGGACATTATGATGTTTTGAGGATTTATGGTGAACAATATGTTGATGGTAAAGGTTATGATGCACTAGGAGTTCCTTATATTGTGAAATTTGCTGATACTAATGCAAAAGTTAATCGCGGAACTGTTAAGGAGAATCAAGAAGCTATTTATAAAGATTTAGATCAAGGTATTGAGTTGTTAATAAAATCAGGAAAAGGCTCTACTTTAAAGGATAGAATCAATTTAGCAACAGCTTATGCATTGAAGTCTCGTATAGCTTTGTTTTTTGCTCAATTTGATAGAACGCAATATAATGTTGTAGTTGAAAATGCTCAATTATCAATAGAAGAAGCTAAAAAGAGTAATATTTCTGTTATTCCTCGTTCAGGCTTTTTAGATTCTTATAAGGCAGAAGGGATTCAACAAAATTCCTTGTTTGAATTAGCGCAATCAGGAGTAGATAATAATGGAACAGCTAGTTTGTTTTATATTTATAATTCTTTTTCGAATGGAGGGTCTTATGGTGATGTGCGTTGGATTGGTAATTCGAAATCAATTGTATTTGATGAAAAAGAAGAGGATAAAGTTATAGATGATATTCGATCTGCTGTTATAACTAGTGATTATCAAAATCAACTTAGAAATACAGGGAAATATACTTCGAGAGGATCAAATATAAAAATGGTTCGTTTGGAGGAAGTAATGTTTAACTATATTGAGGCTACTTTAGAGGGGGCAGGTAATGGTGATGCCGGATTAGCATTAAATTATTTAAATGATATTGTAGGGCAAAGAGTTTTATTAAAGAAAGCTGATGATATAAACGATGCTGGTATTGCTAAGGTATATGCTTCTATAGATAAAGTAGTTGTTCAAAAAGAGCGTACAAGGGAGTTGTTGTTTGAAGGTTTCGGATTTGAGGATTTAGTTCGTGCTAAAGGTGTGGTTAAAAACCCTATGTCAACTTCAAATAAACTACTTGTTAATGGTGAAGTTAAGTATAATGATGCGTTAACAGCTTTTCCAATTCC
>JASLGC010000199.1 GCA_030150335.1 Flavobacterium sp. | reverse complement strand
AAGGATTACAGAAACACGTTTTCGTTATTCAAATACTGAGAAAACAACTGACCACACGCACTCGCATCACTTAATGCATCATGGTGATTTAGCTTAATATCATATTGGTCTGCCAATACAGCTAATCCTTTCTTGTAAATTCTATACGTACAAAACTTGTTATACTCAGGTACAGCTAAATTGTAGTAACCTAATGTTTTTGCCAATACCGGAAAGTCAAATGCAAAACCATTATGTGCAACTACATTTTGATGTTTCACAAAAGGTTCTATCTGATGCCAAACCTCATCAAAGGTTGGCGAATATTGCGTGTCCTCAGGAGATATACCATGAATATCTACAAACTTCGACCAATAAATGTTTTGTGGAGGTTGAACTAAAATATCCAGTGAATCAACTATTTTATCATCTTCAAAAACGACAAGTCCAACCTGACAAATACTTGAGCGGTCTGCTTGTGCTGTTTCAAAATCGATAGCCGTAAATCTATTCATTTCTTTTATTAAAAGATTATCGAGCTAAAATAACCTTTTTATTGCCGTTAGCCATTGATTGAATAATCTTTTTTTAGTAAAATAATCAAACAATTCTAACAACCTCAACCTCACTTTAGAAGACAATAAAATACTTTTTAAGATTATATCTCGGTCATATTATTGTTAGGTTAATATTCCCTATTTTTAACATCCTCTAAGAAAATACAAGGCTTTTTCTGGCATTTAGTACAAAAAAGGCTCAGTATTTGCAATGAGGGTTATAAAGATTTACAATTATGAAACGAATAATGACATTAGGAGTACTTGCTATCTTAATTTTAGCAGGCGTTGTTATAGTGAAAACAACATCATTTAACTTCCAAGAAATCAAACCTGTAAAGAATTCATCAACTATGGAACACTCAAGAAATGAAGGCGCACTAAAGCGCTTATCTGAAGCTATCCAAATCCCTACGGTAAGTACAGTTAATTATGAAGATACAGATTTTAAACCTTTTGATGATTTTAAAGAGTTCTTAAAGCAAACATACCCAAGAGTATATCAACAAATGGATACAACAACTGTAAACACTTATGGTTTAGTATTCCACTGGAAAGGAAAAGACAGTTCTAAAAAACCTCTTTTATTCTTATCGCATTATGATGTAGTGCCGATTAATAATTTTGACTTTGATGCAAACCCTAAACCAGCCGAAGCCGTAATGGACTTCAATTCAAAATCTGAACCATTAAAAGAGATTCAACACGCTTGGGATGGTTATCCTTTCAGTGGAGATATTAAGAATGGACGTATCTACGGACGTGGTACTTTAGATATGAAGTCAATGCTTATTGCGATTCTTGAAGCTGCTGATGAATTAATTCAAAAAGGTTATGTGCCGAATCAAGATATATACTTAGCTTTTGGACACGATGAAGAAGTAAGTGGACTTCAAGGAGCAGTAAAGATTGCTGACTATTTCAACAACAAAGGGATTAGATTTGACGCTGTGTACGACGAAGGTGGTTTAGTAACAAGTCCAGGTTCAGTACTACCTCAAGTAAATCAACCTATCGCACTTGTAGGTGTAGCAGAGAAAGGATTCCTAACTTTAGAAATCACTGTAAAAGGTATTGGTGGACACTCATCTATGCCACCAGCAAAAGGTTCTTTAGTTTTAGCAGCTGAAATTATTGAAAAGTTAAACACACAACAAATGCCAGCTACGTTAATTCCTCCTATTGAGAACTTTTTAAGCAATATCGGAGGAGCAATGGATTTTAAAGCTCGTATGGCTATTGCAAATACTTGGCTTTTAAAATCTACCTTATTAAAATCATTAGAAAAAAACCCAACGTCTAATGCTTTAATCAGAACTACAACAGCTATTACAATGGCACACTCAAGTGATGCGACGAATGTACTTTCTGCATCAACAAAGGTCACTGTCAATTTCCGTATTCTACAAGGAAACACTGTTGAAGATGTATTAAACCACGTGAAAAAATTATGTGAAGGTTATGAAGTTGAATACAACGTAGTATCAGCACGTGAGCCTTCTCAATTGTCTTCACACACTACAGAGCAATACAAAAAATTAGAAGAAATCATTGCGATAAACTATCCAGATGCAATCATTACCCCATATTTAACCATTGGTGGTACAGATGCATATAAATATGAATTAGTTTCTGATAATGTATTCCGTTTTATGCCTATTGAAGTAAATCAATATGAACAAAGACAAATACACAATGACAATGAGTCTATCACAATTGATAACTACATGAAAATGATAAACCATTTTAAATTGTTAATGGAACAATAGTTATATAATATCTCAGATAAAGTAAAAAGGGCAAACCAATCGTTTGTCCTTTTTTTTATTCTTATACTTTTTGTTTTCAACAAACCAATTACATCTATTTCAATGCTTTAAAATATTTCTACCTGTGCTAAAAAAGATGTAATCAACTAATACTTAATTCCTTTCGCTTACCTTTACTAAAGCTGAAAAAAGAAATATCCGCACATAAAGCAATGTTTCTTAATGTGTTATCTCATTAAAGAACTGTTAGTCTATAACAATAGAGCAGATAAACAAAAAATTACGCCCAACACATACGCCCATATCATTACATCTATTGTAAGGCATGAAAGTCATAAACATAGATACATAAGTAATAGTACTTCACATAATACGATATCAAATTTTGAAGAAGCTTTAAACAAAGCTTGTTATAAACGCTAAAACACAACTTTTACAAAAAAATACAATATTTACTTGTAACGGGGTTAATTATAGAAGAATACAGGAC
>JASLGC010000180.1 GCA_030150335.1 Flavobacterium sp. | reverse complement strand
ACCTCCTCCATTCAAAGCATTTAATATTTCATTATCAGTCGGTTCACCTGAAATAATTCGTACTTGCTTAGGTTCATTTTGAGCTATCATGCAAATTGGGAAAGCTAAGCTTATCAATAAATAAAATATGTAAGTAACTCTTATAATCTTCCCTTTACTATTAATTTTTCTCATAGTTTTCCCTTTTTTATATCCTACTATTATTACTCAACTGCTTTTCCTCCATTTCACGTAAATATGACTGATCGAAAAGTTTACTGTTCTCTATAAATTCTTTCATTATCTCTATTTTATAACAAATACAATAGTCATAAATGACGTAATTGTACCAGCACCAACAATTGTATAGGTTAAAACTCCTGAATCACTTATACTTAATTCATCAAAAACCTTTGTATCATAATAGATTATATAGTAATCTAAATCAGTTGCTATAGGCAAATTTGGAACTTGCGATGGAGCACTTTCATTTTTAATCAAAGTTGGATTATTAAATCCAGTAAATTGATTTAAGTATTCTTCATGGAGATTTCTCTCAAAAGTCCCTATCTCTGTAGTGTCAAAAACAATTGGAGGCATGTAGAAAAATTTAGGCATTGCAGCTTTAACATCTATATTGTAGCTTATATCATCATCTATACTTGTAGTACTTATTTTGATATCATCACTCGCTCCTGTAACCGAATACTTTAGTTGTGTATTTTTTACAGCAGCTGATAAATCCAAGCCTTGAGAGGACACACCATTTATTGTAGTAATAAACTCTTTTTTATTTTCAATTGTGTTTACAATAGAATCTACAATAGTAGTAGTAGTAGTTACATTATTTACTTTTGATGTCAATGTATTACCAGACATTTCTAAATTATTAGTTGTTACAGGAACAACATCTGTTTGATCAATCCATTCAACTTTAGTACCATCTGATGAAGTACTTAATACTTGATTAGCAGTTCCTGGTGTCACTTCTAACACCACATCTTTTAAGGTAGAACCTAATCCGCCTTCTACAGAGATACTTAAACCTGTTAATCCTTTGGTTGAAATAAGATTATCTTCTGATAAATCAACACTTGATAATATATTATTTACCGTACTTGTTAACTTATTAGATACTAAGCTTAAACCATTTGTGGTTACAGGAACTACATCTGTTTGATCAATCCATTCAACCTTAGTACCATCTGATGAAGTACTTAACACTTGATTAGCAGTTCCTGGTGTTACTTCTAACACTACATCTTTTAAGGTAGAACCTAATCCGCCTTCTACAGAGATACTTAAACCTGTTAATCCTTTGGTTGAAATAAGATTATCTTCTGATAAATCAACACTTGATGATATATTATTTACCGTACTTGTTAACTTATTAGATACTAAGCTTAAATCATTTGTGGTTATAGGAACTACATCTGTTTGTTCAATCCATTCAACTTTAGTACCATCTGATGAAGTACTTAACACTTGATTAGCAGTTCCTGGCTTAATAATTAAAGTAACATCTTTAAAAATCGAATTACCCCCATGATTTACAATTAAATCAGAGGAAGAAATAGTTCCTTTAGCTAATTTGTTGAAATCAATTAAAGTTTCATCCCCTTTTTCGTCTGTATATTTAAATTCATTACTATTATCATTGAAAGCAAACCTTCCAACAGACAAGGGCATTTTCTCCAATACACCTTTATTGTCTGTGAAACTAAGAGCATGTGTAACATCATTATACTCCAACGAAGAATTATTCAGATCAATAACCTTTAAATCAGTGTTTTCGTCTTGATATACCAATTGATTTAAACTTGGATTATACTTCAATTCTGTTAGTGCTTCATGTTGTTTTATAGCATCTTCAAGATTTATTTCAATTTTACCTCCATTATCATCTATATAGTAAAAAGTATTATTTTCATAAGAAACATTTCCTTTGGTTTTACTCACTATATCTCTAATAATTTTTGTTACATCTCCTCCTTTTGTAATCTCTAAAAAATGATTAATTACTACTTCGGGAATAGATAAATCATCTGTTAATGCATTCCACTGTCGGTTGTCCCAATAATAAAATCCGATTCTCAAATCATTAGTTTTACGTGTGTTATAAACTAATAAACTCTCAATATTACCTGCCTCAATTGTAGTTTTGTCAATAGAACTTGTTAATGCAACATTAGGAATTATCAATCCCCTTTTAGAAGAAACTACAGCAAGCTCTGCCGATTTAATAGGAGTTGCAGTTCCTATTCCAACTTGTGCTTGTACAGCTATTGCAGCAAATAAAAAGGCAACAGAAAGTATTCTTTTTTTCATATATTTTAAATCTTAGTTAGAAATGTGATGTTTTGCCTGAACACAAAATCGTGTCGTTATGCAAGAGCAAATTTTAAAAGATTTAATATCAAATATGTTTCAAAAGATTGGCTACACCTACCTATACCTTTATAGAAATAGAATAATCACACAGTACTTTAACATTTTAAAAATCAATAATATCAATAGTAATATCAATAGTAATATCAATAGATTAACACATAAAAAACACTATACCTATGCTATACTATTCACCTCATACTTTTACTACACTTTAAAAACTATAGGCACAATAAAAACTATACTTATCATAAAATATTTAGGGTAAACATTCACCTCTTAATAGATACATTTTCGTAAAAAAAATGCTCAAAGAGATAAAAAGATGTGTTTAAATCTTAATAAATTGAATTGTAATACTATTTTGTATACAATATAAAAAAGCCAAATACTATAGTATAGTACTTGGCTTTTACAACATTCTCTATTAGTTATCCTGGCACACTAAACACTTCTATTTAAAATACTAACACATTTTTAAAAATATAGAGTCTTCAAATTGCAATACCATTACGGAATTCTAATGGATACCTCAACATGAATATCATTATATGTCTTTCATTTTACAGTAATAGTTAATCATTAGGCTCTCTTAAGAGACGACCTAATGATAAAAGCTTGTACTGATACACTACAATCATTACTCTACAAATCTTTAAACTAATGGTACCTACAATAAAAAAAGCCTTCAAAAAGCATTATACTCCTTGAAGGCATCACATTAATTAATTTACTTAGGACATTATAAAAGAAAACCTTTTTTTCCTTTGTATAATCTAATAGAACCAGGTCCTATCAGAGTAATTGCTAAGGAACTCATCAAAAACAAAATGTTTAATTCAGCATTCAATCCTCCTGTATTTGGATCGATACTAAACCCTGACATTCCTTTTACAAGAAAGAAGGTCATAAACATGGTGAAGGCTATTAAAGCCCCTGACATTCTTGTGGCAAAACCAATTATTAAAAAGAATGGGGCTACAATTTCTCCTACCGGAACACCTAACCACAACCATTTTGGTAAGCCATTTGCACTTAACTGATTAATAATAAAATCAAAACCGTGGATTAGTTTAAATATTCCGTGAAATATCATTAAACCACCTACACCTAAGCGCAAGATAAATTTTCCTACATCTGAAATCATTTTACTCTTTGTTTTAATATTAATAAATAGCCATTGCACCATCTGCTGCCCATACCTGTCCAGATACGAAACTACATTCATCACTTGCTAAAGTAACAAAAACTGGTACAATTTCAACTGGCTCACCCTTTCTATCCATTGGAGACTCTTGTCCTAATGGACTTGCATCTTCTCCACCTCCAATTGATGTTCCAAACGGACCAGGAGCAACAGCATTAACTCGAATCTTTCTATCTACTAATTGTTTCGCTAAAGATTTAGTGAAAGCAATATTACAAGCTTTTGTTTGGGCATAATCTAATAGATACTGCGATGGCATAATCGCCTGAATAGATGCTGTATTAATAATATTTGCCCCCTTTTTCATATACTTTAAAGCTTGCTTCGTAATCCAGAAAGGAGCATATACATTTACTTTAAATGTTCTATCAAAACTCTCTGTTGAAATATCTTCTATATTACCCCAAAAGTGTTGATAACCAGCGTTATTAATTAATACATCTAAACCTCCTAATAAGTTATTAGCCTCATCGACCAACTTGATACACATCGCTTCTTCTGAAATATCTCCAGGAATACCATAAGCTTTGCGTCCTTCCTTTTCAATAAATGCAATAATCTCAGCAGCACTGTCTTCTTCTCCTGGCAAAAAGCTAATCACAACATCGGCTCCCTCTTTACCAAAAGCAATTGCTACTGCCTTACCAATACCTGAAGCACCTCCAGTGATAAGCACTTTTTTATCTGTTAATCGTGCCCTACCTACATAAGAATTTTCTCCATAATCAGGAATGTGTTCATCTTTCTTCATAATTTACTTTTTGGATGGTTAATTACTTGTTTTCAATGGTCTTATTTCAATCTTACTTGGCAGAACACGTGGATTCATTTTCAAAATATCCACTACTAATTCTCCAACGTCTTCAGGTTGAATTTTCCATGCATCAGTATCAGATGGTTCGTGGTTATTGAAATTACTCGAAACAGACCCTGGCAAGATAGTCGTTACCTTCACATCTGCATTTCTCAAATCCAACATTGCTGCTTGTGAGAAACCAACAACTCCGAACTTACTGGCATTATATCCAGCACCATTAGCAAAGAAATTAATACCTGCTAAACTTGCAACACTGATAAAGTATCCTTTATTCGCTTTTAGTTGTTTTACACTTGCTTTCAATGTATGAAATACCCCCGTTAGGTTTGTATCAATCATTGTATTCCAATCTTCAAGTGACAAATCCTCAATAGAAGCAAATATTCCAAGTCCTGCATTTGCAATAACTACATCTACTCTACCGAATTCTTCTATAATCGTATTAATTGCTTTTTCTTCTTCTTGATAATTTCTTACATCTGATTGAATAGCAATAATTTGGTCTATCTTTCCTAATTCAGCAGCAATCTCTTGCACATTAGATAAATTTCGTCCAGAAATAGCCACTCTATAATTATTTTCCAACAGAGATTTTGCGATTCCTTTCCCTATTCCTTTTGTTCCTCCCGTTATATATGCTACTTTTTGCAAAGAATTCTCCATATTTAATTGTTTTATTTATAATACTCATTAATAACTACAATAAAGATATTAAAAATATAGTTTTTCAACCTCATAAACGTTTGATTATTACATTTTAAATAGAAGATAAAACGAATGGGAGGCTATTTTTTAGAATAATAATTGTGCTCAGTTCAGATTTAGTTTAAATTAGCAACATTATAAACTCATAATTCACCATGAAAAACAAATCATTATTATTTCTATTATTAGCAGGAAATGTTTTATTTGCTCAACGCAATCTTACTATAACTGAAGCAACTAATGGACAATACTTTAAGTTTTCTCCTGAAAAGATCCTTCAACCAAAATGGAAAAGTGATAATGCTTTTTCAATTGTGACTACTAATAGAGATAGCCTTTTGATAAAAAGCAAAGAGAATAAATGGCAAGACCAAACTATTCTTACTGCTAAAGAATTAGAAACTATCTTAAACAATAACTTTAAGAATACTTCTTTTGCACTTCGTACGTTGCCTTATGATTTACAATGGTTAAACAACAACGAAATTAGCTTTACACAAGTAGATAAAGAAAGAAAAGCGAAATACTTAGTACAAGTAAATATAATTGACCATAAAGTAACGAATAGCTTTAAATACAATATTGACGCAGACCAAGAGATTACATCTCGCAATGGTGATTATCTTGCTTGGTTAAAAGACAACAACATTGTAATTACTTCACATAAGGGAACTGACTATACTGTTACCAACGATCCTACAAATGATATCGTAAATGGTAGTAGTGATACTCACCGTAATGAATTTGGTATTAATAAGGGAATGTGGTGGAGTCCTAAACAAGACCAATTACTTTATTACCGTAAAGACCAAAGCTTAGTTTCTGATTATCCTCTTGTACAATGGGGAGGTCGTGTAGCAGAAAATAAGAACATTAAGTACCCAATGGCTGGTATGAGTAACGAAAGAGTGTCTTTAGTTGTTTATGATGTGTTAACTCAAGACAAAGTTACTCTTGAAACAGGATATGAAGATCAGTTCTTAACAATGGTTACTTGGGATCCATCTGGAAACTATATTTACGTTGGTATATTAAACCGTCAGCAAAACCACTTAAAAGTAAACCAATACAATGCAGCTACTGGTGCATTTGAAAAAACATTGTTTGAAGAGAAATCAAACGCGTATGTAGAACCTTCTCAAGGTTTAGTATTTACTCCTGGTAATAGCAAAACGTTTATCCATTTTTCTGAGAACGAAGGCTATAGACAGATGTACTTATACAATACAGATGGCAAGCTTGAAAAGAAATTAGGTTATGAAGACGTAATCGTTTCTGAATTCTTAGGTTTTGACGATGAAGGTAAAAATGCTTTCTATACAGGTGTTACAAATAAAGGGTTAGATAGACAATTGTTTAAAGTAAACCTTAAAAAGGGAAAAACAGAACAAATAACAGCACTTTCTGGAACTCACAATGTTGTTTTGAATAAGAATAAAACATTGTTCTTAGACCAATTTAATAATATTGATACTCCAAATAAAGTAGCCGTAGTTCATACAGACAACAAGAAAGAAGACGCACTATTAGTTTCTAAGAATCCTTACGAGGGGGTAATAAATATGCCTAAAATGGAATTAGTGACTTTAAAAGCTGCTGACAACAAAACTGATCTAAATGGACGTATCATATACCCTACTAACTTTGACGCTTCTAAGAAGTATCCTGTAATGGTTTACGTATATGGTGGGCCACATGCACAGTTAGTTACTAACACTTGGTTAGGAGGAGCTAACTTGTTCTTCCATTATATGGCACAAAATGGATACATTGTATTTACAGTTGATAACCGCGGTAGTTACAATAGAGGCCGTGACTTTGAGCAAGTGATTCACAGACAATTGGGGCAAAACGAAATGGCAGACCAAATGAAAGGAGTAGATTACTTAAAGTCGTTGTCTTTCGTTGACCAAGATAAAATTGGTGTTTACGGATGGAGCTTTGGTGGTTTTATGACCACTACCCTTTCTCTTAATCACCCTGAAGTATTTAAAGTAGGTGTAGCAGGTGGACCTGTAATGGACTGGAAGTACTATGAGATTATGTATGGAGAACGTTACATGGATATGCCGCAAGAGAATCCTGAAGGATATGAAAAAACAAGCTTAATTAATAAGGCAGATAAAATAGATAATAAATTATTGCTTATTCACGGAGCACAAGATCCTGTAGTAGTTCAACAACATACAATGGACTTTATAGAAGCAGCAATTAAAGCACAAAAACAAGTTGACTTTTTCCTTTACCCTTCACATGAACACAATGTATCGGGAATAGACAGAGTGCACTTGAACACAAAGATTGCTAATTACTTCTTTGATTATTTAGCTAAACCAACTAAATAGTATAGCGATAACACTTTCTTGTTTCTTGAGACAAGAAGGCAAATATTAATAAAGGCGAACTAATCAGTTCGCCTTTATTGTTTATATTATCTATACTTCATTATTTTTCATCCTTCTAAGATTGATATTCCCTTTTGATAGAAATTTGAACACATTCGTACTATCCCAAACTTTATAAATACAGTAGCCTAATTATCTGTTGTAAAACTCAATCATCTTATCCATCGTTAATTCAAACGAAGCGGTAATCTCCTCTGCGTTTTTCACAGTAAGGGGAAATGGAATCATGTGGCTATAATTAAATGGGTAATCAATCACATCTACCTCTATCGCAATATTGCGATATGCACCTTGCAAAGTATTTAACGCTTCTACTGGTGGAGCTATCTCATCCTTCATTAAATTGATTGCCTTTATTTTACCCTCAAGTTCCTTAAACCTGTTCTCTCTATTTTCTTGAAAATGATAATAGCGCAACATCGTTTTAAACCAGCTTTCTTCAGGATGTAATAACACATCTTGATAGTGTTGTAACCTCGGTTCTGAAACAAAAGACGTAGTTAGCAATTGTGCAAATGTTTTCTGCATCATTATTGTAGCCTTGGCATCCATGATGTATTTAGAGATAGGTGCCATACGATCAATAGTCATTCCTCCACAATAACACAATAACTTAGATGATGACAACAACCCTTTAGGATTAGCCATAAGTAAGATTAGCGACAAGAATGAACCTATCGAATAACCAAATAAATCAATAGAAGCTTCTTTTTTGATAGTTGGAAATACTCCCTTTTTCACATCTTCTACCCATTGTATAAAATCGTAATATGTCTGTAACCCTGACCAGAAAAGGCGCAATGGATTATCTTCCATACGCGTAGAGATTGCTGCATTAACGTAACTCGTATCGGAGTTAGCTTTCCAGTCCTCAGCCCTTTTTTGAGCTACTCCAAACATTAGTTTTCTATCAGACCATTCCACAGGGGTTCTATCCATGTGAAAACTAATAGGAAATAATACAACTGCTTTTCCTGTGTTTTTAGTCAATGTATATGCCCAAGGTAAGTATTTGTCCCATTTCTTTTCATTAAGTCCATGGAACATCACTATAACCCCTTTAGCTGGTTTACCGTTGTTTTCTTTTACAATAGATATCTTGAACTTTTCATTTTCCTTAATTTCATAATCTGGACATCCTAACATGTGATCATCTATTTGTCCTCTAATTACTTCTTCTGTATAATTTACATCATGCTTTCCACAGTTTAGATTAACAGAACCAAACAATACATTTTTACCTTTCTTGGAAATGAAATCATAATTAAATATTTCTATTCCCAGTTCTGGACTTTCAATATAGTCTTGTTTCGTATTGTATAACCCTTTTAAAGTGTCATAGAGATTATAGTATTGCATAACATAAAATTATTTTATTAAAAATACTCAATTCATTTAATATCTTGTCAAAAAAAATAGACTTTCCTATCATGTGAAAAGTCTATTTAAATATCTCTTTTAAAAATTTATTAACCTAAATTTTTAATATTACCAATAAATGCGCCTCTAATACAGAATATCTCTTTAATCTGATCAGGAGATACAACTAAATTTTCAAAATTCTCATTGTCACTTATAAAAAACAACTCATTCTTCTCAGTAACACGTTTAAAACGATAGCAAAGTATTCCTCTTCCCTCCAAAACGAGTATATACAAATTCCATGGCTTAATATCTTTCAATTCAATTCTCTTTGTCAGCACATAAGAAGTAACCTTAATGGTTGGATACATATTTTCTGTTGCAATTTGAAAAGCTGTATCTACCTCTTCTTCTGTAGGAAATATATAACTTGGCGAAGTAGACCAAACTCTTTCAGGATTTAAGAAATACTCGAAGTGATGATCAACAGATATCATTTTCACTTTCCTTTTTTGCAAATCTGAACTATTTTCTCTTGTTGATTCATCAAAAAACAAATCGTTCAAGTCAATTTTATTCTCTTTACATAACAATATAATTTTCTCGTATTGTAATGTCTCTCTTGACTTCCACGATGACACAGTATTGGGCTTTACATGTAAGATATTTGCCAATTCTAAATCAGTCTTTAGTCCTAACAACTGTTTTAGTTTTTTAATTATATTATCACTGCTTTTCATAATTATTCTTTTTCTTTTCCACTTTATTAATTTAACCTTTTCCTCTACTCGATAAAACTACGTGCTGTATGTTTTTCAACTAATGATAAATGCTACGATTCCTTTAATTGAATTTGTAAGTAAACTCGCAATAAACATTTGCTCTATTAGATAGTTTGACATTTCTCACAGAAATAATCAAAAACTAATTGTTGATCACCAATTGCTTGCTCTTTAGTAAATTCTCATTAAACATACTTTCTGAGCAAAATTCATAATCTGTATTATTTAACTTACATAATGAACCAAATAGTGATGAGTTTTTGTTACTATATTTTCACAATCATAATCTTCTAAATAGTCATCATAACAAATTTAACCTCATTTACAATACACACAACTTAGATGTAATTTTTACAAAAAAAACATATTTTAACAAAAATAAAATATTTTATTGTATTTATATATCAAAATTTAAGATATATAATCTTATTTATACTTTATATAAATAAGCACGATTGACAAGGTTAAGACAATCAAGTAATGACTATTTGAGAAATTAATATAAACGATAGTATTCTCATAAGTCAATTATCACATTTTGCATATGTAGATGATGTTTTATTTATTTTATAAAAACACATTTTATTTATTTAGTTCATTCTGTACTTTTATTAAAAAAAACATCAAGTAGATATAAAATTTCAAAAGTTGAAATTTTTGATTCTTTGCATAAAGCAATAGAAACAATATGCTTCTATAAGACCTAAAACAGGCTTTACTGTAGTATATGTAAAGGTACTTAGTAATACTAAAATTTTCTTATGCAGAAAGTGATTTATCGTGAACAAAAAATATTTATATCACAATTTAAATCATAATTAATTAAATCAAAAATAAATATAAGTAACTAATACTTACAACGTTGAGTTAGTTTTAAATAAAATATACTGTTTATTTAATATGCAAGCACCAAAAAATGACATATATATTGAATACAAAAAATACAACAATAGAAATTATAAAATTATGCATCTGTATAATAAATAGAAGTAATTCCTATTCAGTGTTGCTCAACATCATCCCTATAATAATCTATATAAATAATAAATGCCTCCAACTAAAGTTTTTTATACTGATGAGGTGCCTTTTAAGAGATTAACTAAATACTTTCAATCTTTTCCACAAAAAAAGAGAATTACTCCATTGGAATAATTCTCTTTTCTTTTAGAAAGTATTGAAACTATAGTACCCTACAGACTTCTTGTAGTATCTTTTGAGGAGAAGGTAG
>JASLGC010000125.1 GCA_030150335.1 Flavobacterium sp. | reverse complement strand
TCCTTCTAATCCAGGAGATGAATTAACTTCTAATAATAACGGACCTTTTGCAGAACGGATGATGTCTACCCCAGCAACTTTTAAATTCATTGCTTTGGCAGCTTTTATTGCAATCTTTTTCTCTTCAGGAGTAACTTTTATAATAGATGCTGTACCTCCTAAGTGGATGTTAGCTCTAAATTCACCAGGAACAGCTTCACGTTGTATAGCAGCAACAACTTTGCCATCAATTACAAAACATCTAATATCTTTTCCATTAGCTTCTTTGATGAATTCTTGTACTAAGATATTTGCATTTAAACTTTTGAATGCGTTGATAACACTCTCAGCTGCTTTCTTTGTTTCAGCTAATACAACACCTTTTCCTTGAGTTCCCTCTAAAAGTTTAACAATTAAAGGGCTTCCTCCAACCATTTTGATAAGGTCATTAGTGTCTAATGGAGAATTAGCAAACCCAGTAGTAGGAATATCAATACCATTATTCAAAAGTAATTGTAAAGAAAATAGCTTGTCACGAGACTGTGTAATTGCAGCAGCGTTGTTTAAACTATAAACTTTTAATGATTCAAAATGTCTTGTCAATGCACAACCATAATAGGTCATACTTGGTCTGATACGTGGAATTACGGCGTCAAAATCATTTAAGATACGACCACCTCTATAGTGAATTTCAGGTTGAGTAGCGTCTAATTTCATATAGCAGTATTTCAGATTTAAGAAGTGCATCTCATGACCTCTTAATTCTCCTGCTTCCATGATTCTCTTGTTGCTGTATAATTCAGGGTTACTTGCCAATAATCCAATACGTAAACCTTTTTTTTCTGTTTTAGGTTTTGTGTAGTATTCCTCTAATTTTTCAACAGTTGGTTGCCCTAATAAAAAGTTTTTTTCAGGGTCAACAAGAACTCTACCACCCATGGCTTCACGACCTAAAAGCATGCGGTATCCCATTGAATCCCTATTTGTAAGGGTCAACTCAATTTCCCAAGAACTATCAGCAACAGATATTTCTGTTTTGATAACATATCTTGATTCGCGTGAGCCACTTGAACTCTTTACAATTCTTTTGTCTATAATCTTAGCTTCACAATGGATAATTGTTTTTCCATTATTTTGAAGAGGATTAACATCAAACTTAACCCACTTTTCACCGTCTTTATCGAAGGGAACAATATTAACAGCATGTAAAGCTGATGTTTTAGCACCTGAATCAACTCTTGCTTTAATAGCGGGGATATTTAAGGTAGAAAAGGAACACCATTCTTCACTACCAACAATAACTTTGTCTAACATATATAATAATTCTAATGCGAATGTAGTGTAATAAATATAATGCTTTTATATGTCAATGAAAAAAAATAGTAAATTAATCTTTATAAATAAGAATAGTTAAAGTAGTATATTTACACCTTTATTATAAATAAGTCGAGAAGCATGGCAATTAGTGGTTTAGTAATTACTTTTAATGAAGAAAAAAATATCGGAAAGTGTGTGAAAGAATTATTTCAAGTTTGCGATGAAGTAATTGTAATTGATTCGAATAGTTCTGATAAAACTGTTGCTATAGCTGAAGAGAATGGAGCGAAGGTATATCAGCAGGCTTATTTGGGTGATGGACCTCAGAGAATTTACGGATTGCAATTCTGTAAAAATGAGTGGATCATGAACTTAGATGCTGATGAATATTTAGATAAAGATGCAATTTCTTACGTGTTAGAAGCAAAATATTTAAATCAAGATTATGATGGCTATAGTTTCAGAGTAAAGAACTTTCTTGGAGATAAATTAATTGATTTTTCTGGATGGTATCCAGATTCAAAGGTGCGTTTTTTTAATAAAAAAACAGCAACCCCTTCAAATGATATGGTTCATCAAAAAATTATTACAACGAAAGAAACAAAGGTTAAAGTACATATTCTTCATTATGGTTGGAGTTCATATGAACAAATAATAGCAAAGAAGAATCAATACTCAACTTGGCACTCGCAACAGCTTTTTGATAATGGGAGACGCATAAGTGGTATAAAACCAATGTTAAATGGTACCGTAGCTTTTATTAGATGTTATTTCTTTAAGAAAGGATTTTTAAATGGTATTGATGGATTAACGATAGCAATGATACAAGCATTTTTTTCTTATATGAAATATGTTAAATTAATTCACCTTCAGCGTGCAAGTAAAAAAAGAAAGTAAGTCTTTTTTAATATTGATAGGTATAAATAAGAAAAATAATAGATTTTTTATATATAAAACAAAGGGAGATAGCTGTTCTAAGCTATCTCCCTTTGTTTTATTATTTAGAAGCCTTCTCTGAAGGACTAACTTTTATTTCAAGTTGAGTTTTTTCCTCATTTAAAATCATTTCTATAGAATCGCCAATTGTAATTTTAGAATTAACAATGTCTTCTGCAAGAGGATCTTCAATGTATTTTTGAATAGCTCTTTTAAGAGGACGCGCACCATATTGCTTATCAAATCCTTTTTCAGCAATAAAGTCTTTGGCTTCAGTGCTAAGAGTGATTTTATAACCTAAATCTTCAATTCTCGCATATAGTTTTACCAATTCAATATCGATGATAAGATCAATATCTTTTTTCTCTAAAGCATTGAACACGATAATATCGTCAATACGGTTTAAGAACTCAGGTGCAAATGCTTTTTTAAGAGCGTTTTCAATGATAGATTTAGAATGTGCATCAGATTGTTCTTTCTTAGCAGTCGTCCCAAAACCAACCCCTTGACCGAAGTCTTTCAATTGTCTTGCTCCGATATTAGAAGTCATAATGATAATTGTATTTCTAAAATCAACCTTACGACCTAAACTATCAGTTAAATGACCATCATCAAGTACTTGAAGAAGCATATTAAAGATATCAGGGTGTGCCTTTTCGATTTCATCAAATAAGATTACACTATAAGGTTTTCTTCTGATTTTCTCTGTCAACTGACCACCTTCTTCATAACCTACATATCCTGGAGGTGCTCCAACCAATCGAGATACAGCGAATTTCTCCATGTATTCACTCATGTCAATTCGAATCAGCGCATCTTCAGAATCAAACATTTCTTTAGCAATGACCTTAGCTAACTGAGTTTTACCAACACCAGTCTGACCTAAGAAAATAAATGAACCAATCGGTCTATTAGGATCTTTTAGTCCAGCTCTGTTACGTTGAATAGCTTTAGCGATTTTTTCAACTGCTTCATCTTGACCAATTACTTTACCTTTAATTAACTGTGGTAAATTGGCAAGTTTAGTTATTTCTTTCTCAGCAATTCTGTTCACAGGAATACTCGTCATCATTGAAACCACATCAGCTACATCATCTTCAGTAACAACAATACGATTGTTCTTAACTTCAAGCTCCCAGTTTTCTTGCGCTATTTCCAGATCTTTTTCAAACTGTTTTTCATCATCTCTTAAACGAGCAGCTTCTTCGTATTTTTGCTTCTTAACCATTTCGTTCTTTTCTACCTTCACTTGCTCAAGTTTTTGCTCAAGTTCAACGATGTTTTCAGGAACGTTAATGTTAGTAATATGCACACGAGAACCCACTTCATCCATGGCATCAATAGCCTTGTCTGGAAGGAAACGATCGCTCATATATCTATTTGTTAACTTCACACAAGCCTCAATAGCTTCTGGCGTATAAGTTACATTATGATGACTTTCATATTTGTCTTTAATGTTGTTCAAAATAGTGATTGTTTCATCAACAGAAGTTGGCTCAACAATTACTTTCTGGAAACGACGTTCAAGCGCACCATCTTTCTCAATGTGTTGTCTGAACTCATCAAGTGTAGTAGCACCCACACATTGGATTTCACCTCTTGCTAAGGCAGGTTTGAACATGTTAGAAGCGTCAAGTGATCCTGTAGCACCACCAGCGCCTACGATTGTGTGAATTTCATCGATGAAAAGGATAATATCATCATTCTTTTCAAGTTCGTTCATCACAGCTTTCATACGTTCTTCAAACTGACCTCTGTATTTAGTACCAGCCACTAAGCTCGCTAAATCAAGAGTAACAACTCTTTTGTTGAACAAAATACGAGAAACCTTTTTCTGTACAATGCGCAACGCAAGACCTTCAGCAATAGCTGATTTCCCCACACCAGGTTCACCAATCAACAAAGGATTGTTCTTTTTACGTCTGCTCAAAATTTGAGAAACACGTTCAATCTCTTTATCACGACCTACTACAGGATCAAGCTTGCCATTCTCTGCCATTTCAGTTAAATCTCTACCAAAATTATCTAAAACAGGAGTTTTAGTTCTTTTTGCAGTTTTTGTTGTAGAACTGTCATTTTTGTCAGAGTCTCTGCTGTCATTTTGTCCTGATTCTTCAAAAGTTTCTGCTTTTGGACTTTCAAAAATATCATCAGATTCTGCTTTATCCACATCTTGAAAGTTTAAATACTCTTGCTTAATCGCTTCGTAATCTACTTTCATTTTGTTCAATATCTGAGTAGAAGGGTCGTCGCTATTCTTAAGGATACAAAGAAGTAAATGAACAGTGTTAATCTCTTCATTTCTAAATAGTTTTACTTCTAAATATGTAAGTCTCAAAGCGCGTTCAGCCTGCTTTGTTAGGTGTAATGCAGCTTTATTGTTTAAGAGCTCTTTGTTGGGAGAAGCTGGGTTTAAAGATTCTATTTTATGTTTTAGAAAATCTATATCTATATCTAAATTTTGTAAAATATTAGAGGCTTCACCTTGCTCAACTCTTAATAGTCCAAGTAATAAGTGTTCTGTACCGATAAAGTCGTGGCCTAATCTAAGTGCCTCGTCTTTACTGTAAGAAATCACATCTTTTACTTCTTGTGAAAAATTATCGTCCATTTTCAATATAAATTAGGTGAATAATCAATAATTGTATAGTTAGGTACAAAAAGCGTACCTACACAACTAAACATGACAGTAGCTAATTGACAAAAAAAAAACTTAATAAAAAAACTTGTAAGGAGGTTTTTTAAAAAATCTTTGAATGTTATTATAAATTATTTGAAAAGTGTTTTTTAGTTTAAAAAACAGGTGAAATACTTCGCGAAAAACGTGGTATAAAGCTATAAAAACCGTATATTAGCGCGTTTAATAATTGACAATTTTAATTTTATATACTTATGTCTGAAGGAGAAAAGTTAATTCCTATTAACATAGAGGAGCAAATGAAATCTGCCTATATCGATTACTCGATGTCAGTTATTGTTTCCAGA
>JASLGC010000017.1 GCA_030150335.1 Flavobacterium sp. | reverse complement strand
GTGAAACAAGCGCGTAAAAAAGAAAACTTACCAACTATTTCTGCTGAACAAGACAAAGTATTTATTGGCGAAGCACCCAGTATTCAAAAGGTATATACCATGGCAAATCGCGTTGCAAAAACAGATGTCAATGCGCTTATATTAGGAGAAAACGGTACTGGTAAATACGTCTTGGCAAAGTACATTCACGACAATTCTCTTAGAAAAGACCAACCATTTATACACGTTGATTTAGGTTCGCTAAATGAAAATTTGTTTGAAAGTGAGCTTTTCGGTTATGCAAAAGGAGCCTTTACGGATGCCAAGCAAGATACAGAAGGGCGTTTTGAAGCTGCCAACGGTGGTACTCTTTTCTTAGACGAAATAGGGAATGTGCCTCTACATTTACAAGCAAAGTTACTTCAGGTTATTCAGTCAAAAAGCGTGATTAGATTAGGGGAATCGAAAGTACGCCCTGTAGATATTCGCATTATCACAGCTACTAATGCTGAGATTGAACAAGAAGTAAACGAAAAATTGTTCAGAGAAGATTTATACTATCGAATTAACACCGTTACCCTGCAGTTACCTCCCTTAAGAGAGCGAAAAGAAGATATTAGTCCGCTTATAACTTTCTTTATCAACGAATACGCTTTTAAGTACGAGAGAAGTGTTCCAATGGTTTCTGCCCACACAATCGCTTCTTTAGAGGCATACGATTGGAAGGGGAACATCCGTGAAATGCAGAATCGCGTTGAGCGTGCTTTGATATTAACGGATGATGCTGAATTAAAACTATCTGACTTTGGCATTTCTCCAAGTATGATAAACGATAGTCCGGTGGAGGAAAATACCCTACAAGATATGGAGCGTATTTCTATCTTAAAAGCCTTGGAAAAAAACGAAGGAAATATTAGTCAAACCGCAGAAGAATTGGGCTTATCACGTGCTGCTCTTTACAGAAGATTAGAGAAATACAACATTAAAAACTAAATAAAATAACGCAATATGTCTTTTCACACTAAAGCATTTATACGTATCGTTTTACTCCTTTTATGTGGAGTATTGGCTATGAATTTATATTCACAGGCCTTGTACTATTCTTTGCTATTAGTGATATTGCTAATTGCCGCACTTTTTGTAGAGTTATACTTTTTTCAAAAGAGGTATTACAATACTATTGACCGTATTTTATTGGCGATGATTTACGATGATTTCTCACTGAAATCTAATAAACCACAGGCGAATGAAACAATGAACAACTTACAGTTGCTCTACCAAAAACTACAAAATAAACAACAGGAAAACGAGGTTAAAGAATTAGTGTACCTCAACATTCTAAACAATATCGAAACGGGAATCATTATCTTAGAAAGAAAAGAGGATAAATGGGAAGTGTTTTTAATCAACGATTATTTCTCTCATTTGTTTGACATTCCAAAGGTGAAGTCGTGGACTAACTTAGACCGTTTGTTGCCTGCGCTGACAAGTCATTTGCAGCATTTAGGGTTTAAAGAGTCTAAAGAACCAATTGATATTAAGATTGAAAATGACGAAAAACAAACATTCATTTTACAGACCTCTACTACCGTTAGTCAAGACCAAGAATATTTCATTGTTTTATTGGACTCCATCCAAAAGGTTTTAGACAAAAAGGAAAGAGATACATGGGAAAATCTAATGAAGATTATTTCTCACGAGATTATGAACTCCCTTACGCCTATTCACTCGCTTGCACATAATACACAGGAAATTTTACACGAGGAAAATCCTTTAACTGAGGAGGATATAGACGATTTAAAGCTGAGCATCAATACCATTGTCAATAGAACGGACCACTTGCAACAGTTTATCAACAACTACCGCAAACTGACAATGATGCCAAGTCCTAAAAAACAATTGGTAGCCGTATCTGAAGTATTGAGAAATAGCATTGAAACACTTAGCCCTTTGTTTAAAAGTAAACACATTACCTTGGAATATCATTTTGAGAGTAATACTACCTTGGCGTGGGATGCGCATCAAATGGAACAGGTAATCATAAACTTATTAACCAATGCAATGTTTGCTGTTAATAAACAAGCAAACAAACTGGTGCAACTACGCCTTTTTGAAAAGAATAACCGCTTGTGGATTGAGGTTATTGACAATGGCCCTGGTATTGAAGACGCGATTAAAGACAAAATATTTATCCCTTTTTACACTACTCGTGAAGAAGGGGCTGGAATTGGTCTGCCATTGTCAAAAAATATCGTGGAAATGCACAATGGTTATCTTTCGTATAGTCGCAAGGAAAACGCGACTATCTTCTCTTTAAACTTTCCGCTTATCTAAACTAAACGGCCTCTAAAGTAGGCTTGCCTATTTTAGCACTTCATACGCTTTTTATTTTCCTGATTTATAACAATCGTTTTTTTGCTGTTACCCGATTGTATTGCTGTTTTTCAATAATTTCGTTTCTATTTTTGCCCGATTGCTTTCCTATTTTCATACAAATACCTCCAACTATCCATATTCAGAAGAATTAAAGACTTTCAAAGTACATCTTGAAAGCACTTGGTTGGAGACTCATCTGACTACTGTCTGACTATTCTCCGACAAAAAAACCTCTCAGCCCAATAAACTCCAACGATAGTCGGATGATTCTCTCACTAAGTCGGAGAATACCCTTATTCAAATATGACCACTTTTAGAGTGTATTTTACACAATTCTGCTTGATAATCTCTTTTACAAAATACTGAAATCCCTTTAAAAATAAGGCTTGACGAGATATTGTCTTTTTTACAACGTCATTTTTTAGCAAAAAAAAGACGCTTAAAAAAAACTCTAAAAATGACCTTTAAATGGTGGAAATAGACTAAAAAAGGTAATTTAAAAGTAAGTTTTAAACAAAAATCAACTTTAAAATCAGCATAAATGACCTTTTTTGAGCAAAAAACAAGAAATTCATAGATGGTACTTTTTAGCTATACTTCTATCCTTATAGGGAAAAAGAAAGGTAGTTTCGCATCTTAAAAAAGGGGATGATAACAGAAATATTACTCCTCAAAAAGAACAGGAGGAGTCCACAATAGTTCTTGAAAGTTTTGAACTTTATTGTCTTTTACCTCAATGCCTTCGCTCTCTAAAAGCTGTTGCATACGGTTTGTGCCATCAAAATGATGCTTGCCACTCAATAGTCCTACGCGATTAACAACGCGATGTGCAGGCACGGTATCGTCAAAATGAGAGGCGTTCATTGCATAGGCAACCATGCGTGCTGACCTTGCTGCACCAATTGCTTTGGCAATAGCACCATAAGTAGTTACTCTTCCTTCTGGAATTTGCCTT
>JASLGC010000232.1 GCA_030150335.1 Flavobacterium sp. | reverse complement strand
ACTTTAGTCTCGCGTCTTGGTTTTTCAATCTTTAAACCCATTGCTAAAAGTTGAAAGAAACGATCTATGACAATCTCCTTATTTTTGATTTGACTTCTTGTACTGTCAGCATCCATGATCAACAAACCATCTTTTGTAAATCTATTGCTCAATCGTTCTAATAGTAGCTCTCTTTCTTCTTCTGAGATGCCTTGAGAAGCATTACAATTCCACGACAAAACAACTTTAGATGAAACTTTATTCACATGTTGTCCTCCTGCACCACCACTACGAACTGCTTTAAATTCTAATTCTCTCTCTATTATTTCTCTATTCATTTTCTGCTTTTAAAATTTTATACCACGATATGTAAGCCATAATCGCCAATATTGTAAAGATAGCAAATTGTACTGCTAAGATACCTAATCCTCTATAGGCATATAAGGGAATTGAGATAATATCAGCAAATATCCATAACGTCCAATTCTCTATTTTCTTTAAGGCCATATAGTACATTCCTGTAAAGAATACTCCAGAAGTAAAAATATCTATATAGTTTTCAGGCTTTATCTCATTGCCCGCTAACTTGTAAACTCCATAAATTACGAAAAGCGTTACTACGAATATCAAAAAACCGTATAACTTTTCTCTGTTATTTGTTCTACTAATTTTAAGTGAGTCGTTTCCTCCACTTCCTCGTGACCAGTTATACCAACCGTAAATACTCATAATTGAGTAATAGCCGTTTAATATCATGTCTCCTAAATATCCTGCTTTATAAAGTAAATACACCGTAATAACCGTAGCAATTAACCCTGTTGGGAACACTAAAATATTTTCTTTTCCAGCATACCATACACTAAAGATTCCAAAAAAGAACACGATCGTCTCCAAGACGATTTGCAACGTACTGGCGTCTTTATAAACACCAAAGAAGAATTCGAACATAAAAAAGAGATTAAATAAAAAACCGCGTACCCAAAAGGAACGCGGTTCAAAAATATAATTTATTAACTACAATTAGTTATTTCTACTCATTAAAATTCTTAAGATATACCAGAATAACAACATCAATGACGCAAATAAAGATAACGCTGCAGGAATGTATTGGTCAGCTGCATATTCGTTTTTAATTTGCCATGTTGAATATAAAATAGACCCAGAAGCTAAGGCAACCATAGCTAATGAGAACCATAATCCAAGATTAAATCCAAAGATCATACCTGCAATCATTGTTCCTAATGCAAGGAAAAATCCGATTGTAAGAATAGAACGTAGGAATGAGAAATTAGCATTAGAGCCAAATACTACTCCTGTTAATCCTCCAAATAACGCTAATGTCAAAATACCTGCTTGTACGATTAATGAACCGTCGTTAGTCATTTGCATTGCTATATATAAAATAGGTACAAAGATAAATGCTTCAGCTAATACGTATAAAGCAAACCCCGCATATTGCTTTGGTTTATTTACAGTTTCATTAGCCAATTTTTGCGCATACCAAGTTACCCCCATAAAAGCTGCTAAAACAACAAGCCATGAGAATTTTCCCATACCCATTATTTTGAACATACCTTCTACTACAATTGGTGTGTTTAATAATACTGTTTCGAAAACGATGAATGCTAAAACACCTATTGCAAGGTTGGCATACGTTCTCTTATAAAACTGTGCTTTCACAGCCTCTGATTCGTGAGCAACAGCCACGTAATTAAAGTTATTTTCCATATCCGTCAATTAATTTCGTATCAAAAATACAAATTTAGAGTTATAAACAAACTATTATTCTAATTTTCAAAAGTATATACTAATAAAAACATATTTAAATCAACTAATTCATATTTAAACTTTTTAGAATAATCTTTTGATTGCACAGAGGAAACATTATTAACATAATCAACAGACATATCATCTTTGAAGCTTAAACTACGTGAGTTACACATTTTGTACATAGCTTCTTTAGCACACCAAATAGTTGTTAAAAGTTGTATTTCGTCTTCTCTACCAGCTACACTTGCTAACTCTTGAGAATTACAGAACTTATTTGCAATTCGCTTTATTTTATCGCGCTTCATTTCAATATCAATCCCAACATTTTCATCACTGATAATGATTGTTGCATATTGAAATGAATGAGAGATAGAAATATGCTTGTTATCTACTAAATAGGGTTTGCCATTTTCGTCATATAACAGCTCTGCATCACTATACCCAGCTGCTTTTAGCAAATGTCTTATACTTAAAAAGCCACGTTGATGCACTTCAGACTTCATTCCTTCTAAGCGAGTATTACTCGCATCTCTTAAATGCAAATCTTTTCTTAGTTCATCAAATGACTCTTCTATTTTCCAAAGATAGACAGTTGTAGACCCCTTGTCTATTTTCTTTATTAATGGCATATCGTTTACTGTGATTATTGAAGTTCAAAGATACTATAATGCAAGACAAAAAAAAGAGCCGCAATTGCGGCTCTTTATGTGTTATTTAAGTACTATAGTACTATTTGTTTCAGATTCTCCATAATAACTAGAGTTCTTCCAAACCAATTCATTAATTGTACTTCCATCCGATAAAGTTAATTCTGGAATCAACTTTAAAGTTGTACCATCTTCTAATGCATTAAAAGTAACAACAGAAGTCTCCGTTAAATATCCAGTAGCACTACTTCCAATTTGCGCAGATCTCCAGTCTCCTATAAAGCCCCAATTGAAATTTGTTGTTTTATTATTAACAGTAACCTTAACTGAAGAAATATTGTTTAATCTATTGTAAGCATTCCACTTCTCTTTAAAATTAAACTCTTTATCTTCTAAAGTAGCTTTTCTAAAAACTACTTTTTGCTTAGTGATAAATCCTTCAAATTCAATTGATCCATCTTCTAAATATTTTTGAAAGATAAACTCGAAATCAGTTCTCAAATCCTCAGCAGCCATAGAAGTAAACTCATGCAATTTACCTCCATGAGGAAAGCTTAAAGCAAATGTTTTAAGCATAGTAAAATTATAAACCTCCTTATCTGCTTCCAAATCTGATGGATCTAAATCCGTCTTTATATTAACTGTCCAATCTTTAGAAAAATCCATCCAAACGTTGAATTCTCCTAAATAAGTACCTCCATCAGGACTAAAAGACACCAACCATCCGTACTCACTATCAACTAATTTATTTTGTAATTCAGCTTTCCCTTCTTCAAGACGTAATATTGGATCTTTATCAAATACATCATTATCGTTATTCGAACAAGATGTAAAAGTAATTGCAGCTAAAGCTAATACAGCTAAAAATTTACTTGCATTACGAATATTTAATAATCTCTTTCTCATAATTATAATCCTTTTTTACTTGATTTTTGTGCATCTGCATGGTGCTGACAGTATCTTACATTCGGTTCTGTCCCTTTAGACATCGCTTGAACACCGAAAGTTGCTTTTCCAGTTGTTCCTTTATTTAACATCGGAGATTCAGCAGCATTTTTATTTGCAACTCTTATTAATTCATTAAAATCAATACCAAAGTTTTTCATAAAATAATCTTTCACTAAATTCACTTTGTATTCAATTTTTTCAACACCACCTGTTTGATATAAATCAGAAGTTAAACCATATTCAGCTCTTTCTGCAGGAGTCATGCTCTCGTACTTTTTAATATTAGCAAGCATCGCATCATACTCTTCTGGTGTTCTTGCTAACAAATAAGAAGCTACTTCAGCAAAATCTTCAAAAGTATT
The DNA here is from genome assembly GCA_030150335.1 of Flavobacterium sp. Lineage (GTDB taxonomy): Bacteria > Bacteroidota > Bacteroidia > Flavobacteriales > Flavobacteriaceae > Flavobacterium. Next base: position 5,523 of record JASLGC010000232.1, on the reverse strand, counting down.
AGAACGAGAATAACCTGTAACAAATCCTAAAATATTTGCATATGAATCAATATTCCAAGTTACTCCATCTTTAAATACTTTTGGATTTCCGCGATTATCCCTAAAAGCTGAAGGAACTTCATACCATTGAGGAGTGTATTTTCCTTTATTCTTATCACCAAATTGCAATTCATCAAATTCTTGCTTTTGGTTAATAATATGAATATACTCATGTTGAATAGTATGGATAAATTGCTCTGCAGATTCCAACTCACTACCTAAAAAGTCTGTTTCATATAATGTAATTTGAACCCCTCCTGATGCTAAACCAAGAGTTCTTGTCCCATCATCATTAAATGCATACCCCCCAGCGATTAATAAACTCCCTGGACGAATATTTTTCAAAAACTTTTCACCTGCAACTGTCTTATATGTTTGTAACCAAACCTTATCAACCATTTCCATTGCAGGTTGCACATTCTCTAATTTAGCTGGAAAAAGGTTTCTCAATACGTCACGTCCTGGACCATATTGATTTCTATCCCATCTATAATCAACTCCAATATTATAAGGCTTGGTAAAAGTAGCATCTAAATAATCATCCACTTCATTTCTTACAACTTGCTCTCCTCCTACTAAATTACTTTCAGAGTTTAACTTATCATCTTTTTCACAACTAGCAAATGATGCAGCTAACACCATTAATGCTAATATACTTTTAATGTTCTTTTTCATTAGTCTCTTGGATTAGGTGTTAAATCTGCACTTAAAGCAGAAATTGGCAATTGCACTGCCTTTCTTGGATCCAAAGGTTGTAACTCTAAAGTTTCACCTTCCACAAGTGTTTTATGAACAACAGGCAAATTGAAACGTTTGATATCATACCATCTGTTCCCCAACTGCATAAATTCAGTTCTTCTCATTTCTGCCACAAACTTAAACATCTTACGTTGTTCAGTAGTTAAAGAATAAAAAGGTTGGTACTCATCTGCATTACCAATCTTACTAAGAATAGTACGTGTAGTTAATTGACTTTCGTCTTGGTTACCATCAGTTCTGAATTTAGCGAAAAAGCCTATCATTCTTGCAGCTTTGTCTAAATCTCCTTTCATGATAGTAGCCTCAATTCTATATAAAAACCACTCATCTTGTGTTAACAATGGAATATTAACATAAGGTTGTCCTGAACCTGCACTTTTATTTGAATATACAAAGTACTCAAAAAAGCGCGGATAATAGAATACGTCTTGCCCACTTCCGTACGCATCGTAACTATAACTTACATCAAACGGATTATATTTAGCACTAATACGCTCAACTAAGATTTCTCTTGTAATACCAAAACGATTTCTACTGTATACTCTATTTAATAAAGTACGACTACCTGAAATTAATAAATTCGTTGGCATACTTGGAGAACCAAATAATTGCCCTTGAGCATTTACTCCTTCCCCATTTAAATCAGCATAGCTTCTTAACTTTCCTGTAGGAGCATCTCCTAAAACGTCAGAATATTCTAAAACTTTATCAAAATCACCTTTCACTGCAAAAAATCTAGTAGCTAAAGCCTTACCAGCATTTCTATTAAAGTGAAAAGCAACTTGCTTATAATTATCTGTAACTAACTTATTACCTTCGATTATATCAGCCTCTAACTTATCATACACTTGTTTAAGAGTACCTCTTTCGTAATCTTTATAAAGCGTTTTCTCAGGTTGGTCAATATAAGGAATACCTAATTTAGTATCAGCTGTTGCAGGGTCATAAGCTTCACAGAATAACATTGCAATCATCCAGTGGTTATAAGCACGAGCCAACAAAGCTTCTCCTCTAATTTCATTTTTTTCTTTAGGGCTAATATTCATCTCTTCAATTGCCTCTAAAGCGTGGTTAGCATGAGCAATTGCTAAATAAGACGATTCCCAAAATTCAGCTGGTGAATCCCATGATTCTTGCAATTCAGTTTCCCAACGATAATATTTTGTATTATCAACTGCTGTATTCTGAGTTCTTTTTGAATCTCCAAAGTTATCTGACATCGCCTCCATTACATAAAAACTATTTGCAGATGGATAGGCATATACTAGTAAATCTTTTGCTTTTGCAGGAGTGTCAAGCTTAGTACGTTGATCAGGCGTTTCGTCAAGAAAACTTGAACACCCAACCAATGAGACAGAAGCAATTACGTATGCTGCATATTTTAAATATTTCATATTACTCTAGATTAAATTGATAAATTTAAGGTCAATGTATATTGTCTTGTTACAGGCATTGCAACCCCTCCAACTCTAAAGAATTCAGGATCTTGACCATTTAATTTTTTATCTGAATATAATAAGAATGGGTTAGTTACAGACAACTTCACACCAAACGTAGAAACTCTCATTTGTTTCTTTAATAATTCAGGGAACTCATATCCTAATGTCAAGTTCTTAACTCTTACAAAATCTCCTTTTGCTACACGAGCATCAGAATAATTATAAGTATTGTAAGCTCTATTAATTACATTTGAACCCATTTCTGAGATAGTTGAAGCATCAGCAATAACAGGTACATTAGTGTATAACTCATCACCAGGCATTACCCATCTATTATTCATGTCTTTTGTAAAAGTTTGGCTATCGTTATAAGTTGATCCAAAAATAGGGTCCAAACGCACAACATTTCCTGCCGAACCAACAATCAACATGTCTAATGTCCAGTTTTTATATTGGAATGTATTACTGAATCCTAAAGTTTTATTTGGTTCAACAGACCCTTCTTTCTTTAAGTAAGCAGTTACATCTTGTGAATCTTGGAATTCTGCTCCACCAATTACATCATCAATACCTTCTGGCATAATGAATGTTGGCAAACCATCTTTATTTAAACCTGTAAATTGGTAAGAATACAATGTATTTCTTGCACCACCTACAACATTACCACCAGTTCCTTTAATTAAATCAAAAGCTCTTGGTTCATATGCTAATTTATCAATTCTTTGGTCGTAGTAAGAAAGATTAATAGATGATGTCCATTTGAAATCTCCTCCTGTAATATTACGTGTAGTTATACTAGCTTCAACTCCTTTTGTAGTCATATCCGCATTGTTACCCCATTTCTGTACTTCTCCACCAATACCAGATGTTCTTACAATATCAACTAAATCAAATGCTTTACGTTGATAAACGTCAGAAGAAATATAAATTCTATTATTGAATAAACCTAAATCAAATCCAACGTTTGCTTCGTATTGTTTTTCCCAAGTCAAATCGTTATTTTGTAAACTTTCAATTACTAATCCAGTTTCTCTTGTTTCAGGATCAAATCTAGATACTGTAATTGAATTTTTGAAAATTGCTAATGAATTAGATGCAGGACCTGAAGTCGCAGTTAATCCATAAGACCCTCTAAAACTTAAGTCACTAACAGTTGAATTATCAATTAAAAACTTCTCTTGTTTAGCATTCCACTTTCCTGAAACAGTCCATGTAGGCAACCACATTGTTTTATCTCCCCCTTGTTGATTAGAAGCATCTGTACGCCCTGTTAAAGACACAGTATATCTTGCATCATAAGTATAAGCTACTTTACCGAAGAAACCAACAGTTCTTTCTTTATCAAAACCTTGTTTGAACATATAATCTCCTTCTCCGATTAACTTCTCCATTAATTTCGGATCAGTTGCAACAGTATATCCTTTATCAAATAAAATTCCATATTGGCTATTATTTGAATAATCTCTATCGATAGATCTTAATTCACTTCCAACAAAAGCATTGATTTCATGCTGATCTTGTTCTCCAAAAATCTTATCATAAGAAAAAGAGTTTCTCCAGTTATAAGATGTTAACGTATTTTTATATTTATGTAAAATACCTCCTTCTTTTAAAACCACTTGCTTTTGAGCATCAGGTTTTGAAGGATCTTGATATAAATAAATATTTTGATCTTTTACAATTTTAGTTTCATCAGCTCTATAAGCAGCTGCAACGTTTGAGTTCTCGTGAATTGAGTGATCGCGATTTGAATCAACATATCTAACAGCAGCAGACGAATTAAATTTCAATCCATCCATTAACTTATAATCTAAATCAACTTGGAATTTAATGTCTTTTACATCTAACTCCATGTAGTTATTATCGATTTCATCTAAAACATTAAATTTAGCCCAGTTTTGTCTATAATACTCATAATTTCCATTATCATCATAAGGTCTTAATGCTCTTGATGTATTTAATGCGTAATTAAAAGGGTTGATATCAAAATTTCTAGATACTGAACCTCCAACAGGATCATCTTGACGATCAAAACTTCCTGGAGCATTTTGCTTTCTAATAGATGCAATTGTAGATAAACCTAAAGTAATTTTATCATTTAAGAAAAATGTAGTTTTTAAGTTTGCTGTTAATCTCTTAACATTATCCGCAATTGTCCATCCTGGATCATTTAAATATCCAATAGATGCATAATAAGATGCATTCTTACCCCCTCCTGAAAAACTTAAAGAGTGATTCTGCATAATAGAAGGTCTAAATAATACTTTAAACCAATCTGTATTTGCATACTCATACTTACGTAAAAAGTCATTCTTAGCAATTGCATTATTTGACACTAAATACCCACCATTCCCATTATTTAAACTAGGATCATATTGATGTGTAGCATTAAAATAGATATTGTAAATACCACCATATCTACCTTGAGCAATTGAAGGATCAGTCAATAAACCTTTTGATTCCATCTCTGATAAAATTCCCATTGATTTTTGAGAATTTAAAATATCATAACTTCCATAATTCGGAACTTCTCTCAAAGTATTTTCTAAATTGTAAGTTACAGTTAATGGAGTGTCTCTTCTACCTGATTTTGTAGTAATTACAACCACACCATTCATTGCGCGTGCTCCATAAATAGAAGTTGCCGCAGCATCTTTTAAAATCTCTATACTTAACACATCACTTGCATTTAACCCTGCTACAGCAGAACTTAACATCGTTGATGCATTTCCAGAAGCTAAATCTTCAAAAGATACGTTAACAATTTCTTCTTGTACCATTCCGTCAATAACCCATAATGGCTTAGTATCACCAAAAATAGAAGATGAACCACGAACAGTAATTTTAGGTGCAGCACCGAAAGTTCCTGTTACGTTTTGTACAGATACTCCTGCAGCTTTACCTTCAATCATTCTACTTACATCAGGCATACCTTCAACTTTCAACTCCTTTTCAGAGATTGTACTAATCGCTCCTGTAAAAGTTCTTTTTGAAAGTTTTTCATACCCTGTAGTAATAACAACCTCATCAATCATTTCAGTAGCATCTGCTAAAGATACGTTAACAATAGATTGCGCTCCTACCTTTTTTTCAACAGTGTTGAATCCCATGAATTCAAACACTAATATAGCGTCATTACCCTTTACTTTAATTGAGTAATTACCGTCTAAATCAGTTTGAACTCCTTCTTTTGTGCCTTTAATGAACACAGTTGCACCTGGCAAAGACATTCCGTCACCTGCAGCTACAACTTTTCCTTTAATTTCTTTGTTTTGAGCATAAACAC
>JASLGC010000215.1 GCA_030150335.1 Flavobacterium sp. | reverse complement strand
ATTGAGAAACCACAAATCTCTAAATACTGCTTTATTACAGTTCCATAATCTAAATCATCTTCTACTAAAAGTATCTTATGCATGAGGCAATGTTATTTTAAATGTAGTTCCGTTATTAATTTTACTTTCTAAGGTAATGCTACCTTTATAGAGATTGACTATCTGTTGAACTTGATGCAACCCTATTCCAAGACCTTTTGTCGTGTGAATATTATCTTGCATAATACGATAGAATTTCTTAAAAATAAGTTGTTTCTGATTTGAATCGATACCACTTCCATTGTCTTTTATCGTAAGGACAAGCTTTTTATTCTTGTTGATAAGTTGACAAGTTATTTCCGTTCCACCGTATTTTACAGCATTTTCAATGAGATTTAGTAAGATTGTTTCAATAGGCGTTTTAGGAAAAAGGAGTGTCAAACCTGCAGACCATTCTTTATGAAAGACAACAGAAGGAAATTGGTCTTGTAGATCGGCAAACATATTGTAAAAGTCTTCCTTTGTATATGAAACAGTATCTTCTGTAATATTTGTAGATAGCGTATTTTGCAACCTTTCTAAACGGTCTATCTGTCTTTTTAATAATTCAATGGTAGGGGATTGATATTCTTTTGAAAGGTTATTACAACCGTATTTCAATGTAGCAATAGGTAGTTTAAATTCATGAGATACATTATCCACCATATTGTGTAGACTAATTACCTCTTGTTCTTTTTGTTTAATTGTTTTATAAGTGATGTAATACAACAATAAGATAAACAAACAGATTAAAACTGATACTAACAACAGAGGTACTAATGAAAGTAGTACAATGCTGTTTATGTTTAGAATATCAGTATGTTTTTCTTGAAAGATGGTAAAATGATGTTGATATTCTTCCTCTTTTTCCCCCTTATATGTTCGTAAACTACTTCCTTCTACTTCCCATTTAGAGCTGTTAATTCGGTAAGAAGTAGAAATATCTTTATTGGTTTTTAGTACTATCAATGGTTCAGTCGATAATTCCTTTTGATCCTTGTTTGAATAAATACTTTTTACAATATGGCGTACTGCTACTTCATAGTTGTTTTTTTCAAAAAGACTATCAATATGGTGACTCAACAAATCATTGCTCTGTTTCATAAAGTCTTTTTTATCCTCTTTAATTTCATCAACTGTTTTTTTACCGTGTATAAAGTCCAATATAGAAGAATAGAGCTCATTCTCTTGTTTCAGTTCCAAGGATTTAAAAGAATCAGAATCTTCATAATTATCTATGACATTGTAAACATAAGAGATGACTTCTTTTTTCTTTAGCTGGTAAGCATTGTAGAAATAATAAGTCATTACTCCAAGAAGTAAGAGATACAAAGCACTAAATGCTGTTAGATAGTATTTTGGTTTGGGATTTTTCATTTAAACAAAAGTAGGATAAATAGTATAGATGTTTTTGATAATAGGAGCATTAACCGTTCATTAACCGTCTATTAACCTTGATGTTTTAGAAAGCGAACGACTTTTGAATCAAAATAGTAATAAGTATGGTACGATTTATATTAGTTTGGTTTTGTTTATTAGTGGGACTAATAATGCAAGCACAAGTATTAAAAGGAACAGTTGCAAACAAACAAGGGGAGAAGCTCGCATTTGTTACAATCATTGTTAAAGATAAAGAAGGAAGGAATAACAATTCTTTTTTTTCAAATGAGCAAGGGGAATTTCAGTTAACTACTGAACAAGATACTCAGGTTACATTCCAATATATCGGATATAAAGAAAGAGTAATACCAATCCATTCGCCTGAATTAAAGCATGTAATTTTAGAAGAGGATAACACAGTTTTAGATGAAGTTACAGTTATTTCAAAACGACCTACGATAAAAAGAGAAATAGATAGACTTGTATTTCATGTGCAAGATACGCCATTGACTTCTACAAACGCGTGGGATATTTTAAAACAAACTCCAGGGGTAAGTGTTCTTGGTGATAACATCTCTATTCGCAATAGTTCAAGTATTTTGGTTACTATTAATGACAAGAAGGTAATGTTAAGTGGCGAACAGTTAAAAGGGTTGCTGGAATCTACGGAAGGGACTTTAGTAGAATCAGTTGAAGTAATTACTACACCGCCTGCTAAGTATGAAGCCGAAGGGAATGCTGTACTGAATATTAAGATGAAGAAGAATGTAAACCTGGGGTATAAAGGAAGTTTTGCAGAAAAATTTAGACAAGGACAATATGCTTATAATACAATTAGTACCAACCATATTTATGCAGATAAAAAAGTGAATTTTACTGCAGATTATGCTTTTAGTAATGGAAATAATGTACGTCACAATTGGGACAATGTTATTTATGAAGATGGAACAACATGGTCAAGTGATATGACTCGTAAGAATAAGATTGACGGCAGACATAGTTTTAATATCGAAACAGATGTTGCTATTGATAGTACATTCACATTTACGGTAGGGGGTACTGGCTATATCAATTCAAAAACGAAAGGAGTATTTGTAATACCAACATTGATTTATAATTTAGAAAATATAGTAGAATCAAAATATGTGACTACAAATGACAAAAAGTCTAACATGGATAGCTATACTGGGTATTTTATGTTTGACAAGAAGTGGAAGGCAAATCGAAAGTTGCTTTGGTCTAATTATTTCACTTATGACAACCAAGTAGAGAATCAGTTTGTTTTTACAGAGTTAAATTTAAAAGACCAAGAGGCAAGTGAAAGTACTTATTTGAGTGATGATAATTCTCGTACAAGATTAGTAGTTTCTGCTTTAGATTATACTTCAGGAGAAGCAACGTCAAAATGGGAATTGGGTGCTAAATATAGTTTTATACAAGCACAGTATCAATTAGATTTTTGGGATGATGAACAGGGAAGTTTACAATACAGAGCTAAGAAGAGTAACTTATTTGAATATCAAGAGTTGAATTGGGCAGGATATTCTTCTTACCAAAAGCAATGGGAAAAGTGGCAATTCAAAGCTGGTCTTAGAGCTGAGTACACAGGAATTCAAACTCAAAATAGAGAAGAGGAAAGCAACAAACAGAGTTATCTCAAATGGTTTCCTACTGTTTATTTGATGTATGAGATAAATGATTCACAGAAATTAAGGTTCTCTTACGGTAAGCGAATAAACAGACCGAGTTATTCTTGGATGAATCCTGCAAAGAGTTATTATAATATGTTTTCTTATTTTCAAGGAGACCCGAATTTAAAACCCGCCTTAAGTCACAATTTTAGTTTAACCTATAATTGGAACCACCTTGACGTGGAAGTGTTTTTTAATTATGAGAAAAACCCTTTTATGGAAATATCTTTTCAGGAAGAACAAACAAAGTATTTAATTTATCATTATACCAATATAGACAAGAGGAAAACGGCAGGTTTGCAATTGTCTCATCCGTTTAAATTTACAGAGTGGTGGACGGGAAGTGCTTATTTGCATTTTCAACAGCAAGAGGATTACTTCTATGGAGTTGATGAGATACTTCATGAAAACAGCGCTTTTACATTTGGAAGTAGAATTTATTCAATCTTTGACATAGATAAAAAGAGCAATTGGAAGGCAATGATTACGTACGGTTTTTATACGCCAAGTGTGCAAGGTACTTTTAGAATAAGTGGAATGCAGCAAACAAATGTGATGGTGTCACGAGATTTTTTCAAAGGGAAAATAGCGACAAGTTTGACTTTTAATAATATTTTTAAGAGTGATATACAGACAATCAAAACAAAGTATGCTAATCAAAACAATTATTTTAGAGATTATTCAGATACACAAGCTGTGGTAATTGGGCTAAGATATAATTTTGGAAATAGCAAAGTGAAGTATGATTCTAAAGATATAGACATTGAAGAAAAGCAAAGATTATAAGGATATAATGTAGTTTGTATAAATGGTTCTATTAAAGAAGTAGGAAAATGTAACAGTTTAATAATAGGGAAAGTAGGAAAATGGTAGTGATTAAATGTTTGATTATAAGATAACTAAAGGATAGCAATTCCTTGCTATCCTTTTTTAACATTGAATGTCGTATTTTTGGTGGCTTTATGACTTTATATGTTGTAATTTTAACAGTTAAATATTAGAATATGGAATTTGATTATTTTGATAAGATTCGAAAGATTAGAACGGGAATTCGCTTTTACAGTGAGTTGCTAATCGAGGCTTCTTGGAATATGTGGAATATCAAAACGAGGGTAGGGATTTTCTTCTTTTCGTTACTGGCATCATTTGCGGGTACTTATTTTTTAGCACCAGAAGCCTTTTCTGAAGCTCAGACTTATACGTTATTTATTTTGATTTTTTCCATTTTGTTATGGGCTACTGAGGCTATTCCTCCCTTTGCGGTTGGGATAATGATTATTGGTTTCTTAGTTTACACCATGGGAAATATGGAAGGAGCCACACTATCTCCTCAAGAAATTTCAGATACCTGGTCAGATAACGTTATTTGGATATTTTTAGGAGGTTTTTTCTTGAGTGAAGGAATGCGAAAAACCAACCTCGATTTATCATTATTTAAAAAGACACTTTCAATATTTGGCTCTAATCCCAATACATTAGTATTAGGAATTATCATTGTTACTTCCGTCTTATCTCTTATTATCTCAAATACAGCAACAGCAGCTATGGTATTAGCATCCGTGATGCCGTTGATAGATAGGGAAGGAAAAGATTCGATGATGTCAAAAGCTATCTTAATCAGTATTCCTGCAGCAGCTACATTTGCAGGGATGATGAGTATGGTATCAACACCACCTAACTTAATTGTAGTAAACGTATTGAAATCCAAAGGATATACAGTAAGTTTTATGCAATGGTTCTTTTTAGGTTTTGTTCCTGCTTCTATTTTACTAATAGGATTCTGGTTTGCAGTAGTTAAGAAATACACTTCAAAAGTAAAAGGGTTAGACGTTTCATTTGCCAATAAGGCATTAGACCTTACAAATACTATGCGTTTGCAACGACTAACAGTGATTGTAATTTTAATAATTACAGTAGGAATGTGGATGTTTGGAAACACATTACACATCCCAACAGCAGGGGCAGCAATGGTACCAATTATGTTCTTGCCAATGATGGGAATTATTACAGCAGAAGACGTGAGAAAATTACCATGGGATACTCTAATGTTAGTAGCAGGAGGGTTGGCTTTAGGTATGGCAATTAAAGAATTATTAGCACCATATTACTCACAGTTCTTAGCAGATATGGAGTTTAATATGATAGCGATGATGATTATATTTGCAGTAGTAACAGTGTTGTTTTCAAATATCATGAGTAGTACAGCTACAGCAACGATTGTAATTAACGTAGCAGCGATTGTACTTCCTCCAGAGCAGTTATTGCCAGTAGGTTTAGTTGTCGGATTATGTTCTTCTTGTGGTTTATTCCTACCTGTTTCTACACCTCCTAATGCCATTGTATTTGGTACTGGATTGTTAAAGCAGAAAGACTTTAGACTTGGAGGGATGTTTGGAGCAGTTATAGGAACAACAATTATTATTCTATGGGTATTGTTGTTACAAAATTTCACAACATTCTTTGATTACTTATAATCAATTTTAAATAATATAAAAGAGGCGTAATAGTTATTATTACGCCTCTTTGCATTTATATACGTTCAGGAAAATTAGTAATTATTCCATCTACTTTTAGTTCTTTCATTTTTTCAATATCCTCTATTTTATTAACAGTCCACGGATATATCTTTAAGTTAGCTTTCTTGATTTTAGCAGTGTTTACGGTATTTAAATCTTTATAGTAAGGATTTATAGCTACAGCGTTTATTTGTTTAGCAAAAGCGATAGCATCAGCTGGTTCATCTTCCGTTAGTACAGCGATGTCAATCGTATTATTTAGACTTCGCATTTTCTCTAACTCCTCCCATTTAAAGCTTGAAATAATAAAGTTAGCATTAGACCATCCTTTACTTGCAAACAATTGGATGATGCGATTCGTATCCTCGGCAGTATTGCTACCTTTAAGCTCAATGTTTAATACAGCTTTTCGATTAATTGTTTCGATGATTTGTTCTAAAGTAGGGATGTGGTAGGTTTCATTTACTTTTACTTTCTGTAATTCAGTAAAAGTGAAATCCTCTATATTGCCTTTAGCATCTGTAAGCCTATCAAGTTGGTCATCGTGAAAAACAACTAACTCTCCACTTTTTATTTTGAAAACATCAATTTCAATTACGTCGCAATTTAGTTCAATTGCTTTTTGAATAGATTCAACAGTGTTTTCGGTAACATGGCCCATCGCACCACGATGTCCTATTCTAAGAGTTTTATGTTCTTGTGCAAAAGTAGTTGCGCTCATAGCAAAGAAGATTAACAAGAGTTGATTAGCTAATTTCATCGTGTTTAAGTTTTGGATTTAAACAAAGATGAACGTTTTGTGTTATTTAAAGATTACCTAAATGTTATATTTATGTAAAGTAAAACAATAAAATTGAATAGAGGGAAAGTATAGAGAAATAGGAATATAAAAAAAGCTGCTCTAAGTAGAACAGCTTTTAATAAATTATTTTGATGGAGTACCATAAAGGTCAAACTCCGTAGCTTCGTCAATAATGATGTCTGCAAATTCACCAATTTTTAAGTAGTGTTTAGTAGCATCAATTAATACCTCGTTATCAACATCTGGACTGTCAAACTCTGTACGACCTACAAAGTGATTACCTTCTTTTCTGTCGATGATACAACGGTATGTATTGCCAATTTTCTCTTGGTTTAATTCCCAAGAAATTTGCGCTTGAATTTCCATGATTTCATTCGCTCTTTCTTGTTTTACTTCCTCCGGAACATCGTCTTCAAGTGAGTAAGCATGTGTATTTTCTTCGTGAGAATAAGCGAAACAACCTAAACGTTCGAAACGCATTTCTTTCACCCAGTCTTTTAAGATTTGGAAATCTTCTTCTGTTTCTCCAGGGTATCCTACGATTAATGTAGTTCTGATAGCCATTCCAGGTACAGCTTCTCTAAACTCGTTTAACAACTTAGTAGTCTTAGCTTGTGTAGTACCACGACGCATTGATTTTAAGATGTTGTCAGAGATATGTTGTAATGGAATATCGATATAATTACAGATTTTAGGCTCGCGTTTCATCAATTCCAATACATCCATAGGGAATCCTGTAGGGAATGCATAGTGAAGACGAATCCATTCGATACCTTCTACCTTAGCTAAGTTTTCTAATAGTTCAGCTAAGTTTCTCTTTTTGTATAAATCTAATCCGTAGTAAGTAAGGTCTTGAGCAATTAAGATAAGTTCTTTCACACCATCTCTTGCAAGTCCTTCCGCTTCTTTCACTAATTTTTCAATAGATTGAGAAACGTGTTTTCCACGCATAATTGGAATAGCACAAAAACTACAAGGACGGTCACATCCTTCTGCAATTTTTAAATATGCATAGTTTTTAGGAGTAGTAGTCATACGCTCTCCTAATAATTCGTGTTTATAATCAGCTCCTAAAGCTTTCAATAATAAAGGTAAATCAGTAGTACCGAAGTATTGATCTACGTTAGGAATTTCAGCTTCTAAATCTGGTTTATAACGCTCAGATAAACATCCAGTCACGAAAATTTTATCAACAATCCCTTGCTCTTTTTTATCTACGTATTCTAAAATAGTATTAACAGATTCAGCTTTAGCATTATTGATAAAACCACATGTGTTGATTACTACAATGTTAGCTTCGTCATTAGCTGCCTCATGCGTTACTTCTTTACCACTCGCTTTTAATTGTCCCATTAACACTTCACTATCGTAAACGTTTTTTGAACAACCTAAAGTTACTACGTTGATTTTATTTGTTTTTAAAGTTTTGGTTCTCATTGATTTAAAAAATTGGACTGCAAAAGTACATTTTTTTTCTATAGAAAGCATCAGCTT
>JASLGC010000145.1 GCA_030150335.1 Flavobacterium sp. | reverse complement strand
AGGCATTTTAGACCACAACAAAAGATTTCGAGCAAAAGCAGAAACTCTTACGTTAAGTTTATCTTGCCAAATATTGTTGAAAGAGTAACCTAAACTAACATCACGTAATTTCACAAAACTTGCATCATAAACATTACTTTCTGTTATACTACTCATTACGTTCTCATAGACTTGTCTATTACTTCCATCGATTTCAACTTCATTCTTAACATAAGAACCATCAGCAAGTTTACGTACTCCATCAAACACGAAAGCTTGTTCTCTATCTCCTGTACTTGCAGCAGTACCGTATAATTTCATCCCCATATTAGAACCACTATACATCTTACCTCCATTTTTCCATTCAACAGTAGCATTCACATTCCAATTCTTCCAAGTTAAACTTGTTGAACCACCCAAGATGAATTTAGGTGCAACTTCTCCAATAGCTTTTGCTTGTCCTGCAATCGGCATACCTTTATCATTAACAACAATTTGTCCGTCGTCATTTCTTACAAAAGATTTACCATAAATAACAGGGAAACGATCCCCAGCTTGAGCTCTTATTTGAGGTTCAACAAATCCACCTAATGAAATATTTTCCACACCTTCTTTCAACTCATCAACTTTAGAATCAATTTTAGAAAAGTTCGCGTTTACATTCCATTTCCAATCAGTCGTTTGAACTACATTAAAAAATGCTGTAATCTCATGTGCTATAGTATGTAATTTACCACCATTAGTTACTAAAGAACTAGCACCTGTAGATCCTGATAATGGTACTGGGAAGATTTGATCTTTTACATCTTGACGAGAAAAAGTATAATCTAAACCAATTCTATTATTTAAAAATCTAAAATCCCCTCCTAATTCAAATGATTTAGTGTTTTGTGGCTTTAAATTTGGATCATAAATTGTAGGACTTGCAACATAAGACATTGCTCCATTTACAGGATACAAAATAGGATTACTCGACCAGAAGCCTCCCGAATAACTCGGTGTATAGAAATAATCATTCAAATAATCTCCTGCTTGTCCAACCTCTGCATAAGAAGCTCTTACTTTAGCAAAACTTAAACCTGACAATCCTTTTAATCCTTCTAATTCAGTAACAACGAAACCTAACGAAACTGAAGGGTAAACAAAGTCTCTATTTCCTCTTGGCATAGATGAAACAATATCTTTACGAATAGTACCATTTAAGAATAACATATCTTTATAAGATAATCCTACATTAGAGAAGAATCCTACGTTTCTCTTTTTTCTACGAGTTTCCGCTGAAGTTACATCAATAGCATTGCTAATTGTAGCCCAACCTCCAAAATTGAAACGAGAACCGTAATCGTCATATCCTTTATTATTAGTTTCATTTATTTCATTTCCAACCATAACGTCTAATCTGAAATTATCCCCTAATAACATATCGTAGTTAATTGTAAACAATGAATTCATCACTGTACTTGTTACTCCAAATAAATTAATATTAGCAGTAGATCCACTTAAATTATGTCCTGTTCCAAACTCATACACATCACGGTAATGAGTAGTATAATTATCTAATCCTCCTTGGTAACGAATAGTCAAATTTTTTGAACCATCATGACTGATTTCAGGAGAATAAGCAATATGAGCATTACCGAAGAAACGACTTGTTTTTTCACTAAACTCGTTATGTTTTGCTGCCCAATAAGGGTTATTGAATGACCCTGTTCTAAAGTGAACTTGTTCATATTGATTAGTTGGAGTTGCAAACGGAATTCCAGCTTGATCATAACTTACAGGTGCACCATAAATACCAGGCAAGACAGAGTTGTTTGCTGATGAAGCTTTATAAATATCACTCATGACGTAGTTTCCTGAGAAACCAGTTGTCCACTCTTTATTTAGTTTAGTTTCAGCTGCTAATTTAATAGTAGTACGTTTCATATCAGTACCAGGCATGATACCATCTTGAGTAGTATTTCCTAATCCAAATGAATAATTTGTTTTACCTGTATTTTGGCTGATATTAAAATTATTCGATAAAGTCTGCCCTGTTCTAAAATACGCATCTATATTATCATAAACTCCAGGTTTAACCCATGGATCTAATCCTGCTTTCAGACGTTGCGGCACATAATACATACCAGGTCTTAAAACTCCAGCGTTTAAATTATTAGCTACATTCCCGCCATATGTAGCATCGTTTGGCAAATCAGAAATCTTTGGTCCCCAAGACATTGAACTTGTTGGATCGTATTTTCCTCCTGATCCTTGTGCATATTGCTTTTGTAGACTAGGTTTTTTAGATAACGTTTCAAAACTTGTAGTAGTACTAAAACTAATAACAGGTTTTCCTTCTACCAAACCTTTTCCACTTTTAGTAGTAATAACAACAACACCATTAGAAGCACGAATACCATATAAAGCAGATGCTGCTTGTCCTTTCAAAATATTAATTGTCTCAATATCACTTGGATCAATATCTACACCACGGTTAGCAATATCAGCACCACTTGTACTGTTTCCTGTTGAAAAAGGAGCCGTAGATTCTACTGGCATACCATCAATCACATATAAAGGAGTATTATTTCCTGTAAATGAACGTGCACCACGAATAACAATTTGAGAAGAAGCACCTGGAGCACCAGAAGAAGGAGTAATTTGCACACCTGCTAATTTCCCCTGTAAAGCACCTGATAAACTACTGTTTTCAGTTTTATTAATTTCAGCTGCCTTCAACTCTTGAGTAGCATACCCTAATGCTTTTGCACTTCTTTTAATTCCCATTGCTGTTACAACAACTTCATCAAGTTGATTATCATCAACTACCATAGAAGCATTAAAAACAGCTGCTGTTCCTACTTTATGTTTTACATCTTTCATTCCTATAAAAGAAAATACAAGAACATCCCCTGTTTTTACATTTATAGAATACTTACCATCTAGGTCTGTTTGGGTCCCCTCTTGAGTACCTTGTATCACAACAGAAACTCCTGGCAATGGTAATCCTTCCTCACTTACAGTCCCTGTAAGCGCTTTGTTCTGAGCAAAACCTATTTGTACTAATAGCACTAATAAGCATGTCAAAAACCAATTAAGTCTTGATTTCATCATTAATAAAATTGATTAGTTAGTGCAACAAATCTAACAAAAGAATTTGATATTTTAATATTTATTTAATTTATCATTAATAAAAAGTAAATACAAAAAACACTATTAAATACAAAAAAATTAAAAATAAATATTAAAAACCCTAAAAAAATGAATTAAAACTTAAAATAGACTTCTGAATATCAAAAACAAAATATAAATTTAACCTATTAAAAGCATAATTTTACTAACATAAAAGACCTTTAAAGGTAATAATTACACTATTTGATATAATAAAAACGGCTTATCCCGATATCAAAACAAAAAAAACCAATAGCTTTCACTATTGGTCTTCTAATATCTATATAAATCCTAGCTTATCTATAAGCCTGATTTTGATCTATTTTACTAACGTTTATCTCTGCTTGAGGAATTGGAAAAGCTGTTAACGCATCATTATACTTAACTTCACCATTAACAAGTAGTTTATTTGAAGTTGACATAGGGTTTTTAACCACACCTTTAGCACGAACTAAATCCTCAAATCCGAAACCTTCAAACAACAACTCC